>NZ_JBEHGF010000003.1:0-136506 GCF_040225725.1 Corynebacterium sp. KPL4015
GGCCAACAGACCAATCAACACACAACCATGCACACAAAAATAAAAAATAAGTACATTGGCACACTATTGAGTTCTCAAACAACATCCACACACCACAAGAAAATTAACCAAACGTTAACCTCTCATCGGCGGCTCGCACTAACTTACCCAACAACCTGAACCAAGTCAAATCCTTGAATCAAGCCAGTACAAAAAGTCACTCAAAAATAACCAACCGGCTACCTCTCGGCGACTTGGATAAACCTACACCCCACTCCAAGAAACGCACAAATCCCCAGCACACACGAGAAAAATGCGTACTGGGGAAGGTTAATTAGAAGATTTCTTCTTCCTGCGTCCTTTCGATGGTGGCTCCAAGCCGCGAAAGGTTCTCCACAAAGTGGGGATATCCGCGGTCTATATGGAAGACATCGTGAACGGTCGTCGCTTCGTCGGCGCACAGTGCGGAGAGGACTAGGCCAGCTCCGGCACGGATATCGGAACTCCATACATGCGTAGAGGAAAGATGTTCCTTACCCCGTACCACCACGTGATGGCCATCCACTTGGGCATCGGCACCCAAGCGCAGCATTTCGTCCACGAAGCGGAACCGGGATTCGAAGACGTTCTCCGTGATCACGGTGGTTCCTTCGGCGATGGAGGAAATGCCGATGGCCATGGGCTGGAGGTCCGTCGGAAAGCCTGGAAAAGGCAACGTCTGGTAATCCACGGCGGTAGGACGCTTATCCATGCGCACGCGGAAGCCGTTTTCATAGGTTTCAATCTCTGCGCCGGCGGACTTCAGCTTTTCCAGCGGAAGGTGCAGGTGACGCGGAGCAATACCGCCAACGGTGATATCGCCTTGTGTCATGGCTGCGGCATAAGCCCAGGTGCCGGCCACGATGCGGTCACCAATGACCTCGTGCTCCGTTGGGTTAAGCCGGTCCACGCCGTGGATGGTGACCTCAGAGGTGCCTTCGCCTTCGATATTGGCGCCCATGGATTTCATCATCTCGCACAGGTCCACGATCTCGGGCTCGCGGGCGGCATTGTGGAGAACAGTAGTGCCCTCGGCCAAGACGGCGGCGGTCAAGATGTTTTCTGTCGCACCAACGGAAGGAAAGTCCAAGCGGATATTAGAGCCGCGAAGCTCGGAAGCTTCAGCGACCACGGCGCCGTGTTCAATGCGCGTGGTGGCGCCGAGTTTCTCCAAGCCAGTCTGGTGCATATCGAGCGGGCGAGAGCCAATGGCGTCACCACCGGGCAGCGCAACCTTTGCATGCCCGCAGCGCGAGGTCAGTGGGCCTAAGACGCATACCGATGCCCTGAATTGGCGGACCGCATCAAAGTCCGCGTTCGATTGCGGCGTCGCGGGGGTAGTAATGCGGACGGTGCTGCCATCGATTGTCACCTCGCAGCCCAAGCCTTCGAGCACCTTCTTCATCAAAGGTACGTCCAGAATCTCTGGGCAATTGGTCAGCGTCGTCGTCCCCTCCGCCAGCAATGCGGCGGCCATGAGCTTAAGGACGCTGTTCTTGGCGCCATCTACTTTGACGGTGCCTGCAAGGCGGGCACCACCGGAAACAATAAACTGATCTTTCACAGCTTTATACGCTACCGGTTATCAGGGCAACGCGCCGATCCGGCGGGCAGCATTGACGGCTTCGTAGCGAGTGTGTGCCCCCAACTTGCGCATTACGGAGCGTAGGTAGGACTTGACGGTTTCGGCGCCAATCCCCATTTCTTCCGCCGCTTCCACGTTGGTGTGGCCTAGCGCCACGCAGGAGAGGACGTCGAGTTCGCGGGCTGAAAGCTTGGTCGATTGCTTCACGCGCACAGGAGAGACCATCTGATCGCAAAGTGCCTCGAGTTCCTTGCGCAATTCCTCGTCCTCGACGCGACTGGCCAGCATGCGCAGCTTGGAGTGGGTGGAACGAACCTGTTCCCATTCCGCACCGTTCATGGCATGGCCGCGGGAGGCACCCCCCTTTCCGCCATCGGCGCGGCGCATCGCGGAGTTGACCGCGAGGTCTTGCTCCAGGGTCCGCGCCGTCATCGTGACTTCCTCGATGACCTTATCCCCCAGGCGCACTGGGGAGTGCACGCCAACATAGAGCACGCCGCGGATTTCACGCTGCACGGTAACCGGTACCGCAACGATCGAGTGCAGGCCTTCGTCTTGGATCACGCTGTCGTTCTCGTGGGAAATGGTGGTGGCACGCGTGTAGTCCGATACGCCCACCGCGCGGCGGGTGGTGATGACGCGCCCGCCGACGCCCACGCCGGCATCGATAAGCAGATTCTGTAGCGCCGGTGTACGCAGACCCACCCACTGGGTAATTTGCAGGCGATTATCCGCCAATAATGTTGCGTACATCGTCACTGGGATTCCGGTGGCGGTTTTGAGAGACGACAGTGCCGCGCGTACGGATTCTTCATCATCTTTGAGGCGATGCGACTCCATGAGACTCTTTCCTCGTCGGGGGTAACCAAGTAGGTGCACCCGATATCCCCGAAAACTTGGGGAGCAGCGGGTAACTACGTGGAATTATAGACAGCAAGTGGGGGTAATTCGAAATCGCCCCTTTGCCTCCACGGCCGCGAATCCCACATTTCATGCCCGAATGGGTAGTCTGTAATAAATATACCACTCTGTCTACTTAAATAGTGTATCCTTGCGCTTGTACCTGATTTGACCACGAATACGATTCCCAAAGGAGTCCTAATAAATGGCTATTTACAACAATGTCCTAGAGACCATCGGCGGTACCCCACTCATCCGCATCAACCGCTTGGCAGAGGGCAAGGGTGCCACCGTGCTGGCCAAGGTGGAGTCCTTTAACCCTGGTAACTCCGTTAAGGACCGCATCGGTCTGGCCATCATCAAGGCCGCCGAGGAGTCCGGTGACCTGAAGCCGGGCGGCACCATCGTTGAAGCTACCTCCGGTAACACCGGTATTGCTCTGGCATTGGCCGGCGCAACCTTGGGCTACGACGTTGTCCTCACCATGCCAGAGACCATGTCCAATGAGCGCAAGGTCCTGCTTCGCGCATACGGTGCAGAAATCATCTTGACCCCGGGCGCTGCCGGTATGCAGGGTGCAGTTGATAAGGCCAACGAGATCGTCGCCGAGCGCGGCAACGCCATCTTGGCTTCCCAGTTCGCTAACGAGGCCAACCCCAAGATCCACGAGGCCACCACCGGCCCGGAGATCTGGGACGACGCCGAGGGCAATGTCGATGCCTTCGTCGCAGGCGTCGGCACCGGCGGCACCATCACCGGTGCAGGCCGCTACCTGAAGTCCAAGAACCCAGACGTTTACCTCGCTGCCGTTGAGCCGGCTGACTCCCCTGTGCTGTCTGAAGGCCAGGCTGGTCCGCACAAGATCCAGGGCTTGGGCGCCAACTTCGTACCGGACGTGCTCGACCGCGAGCAGCTGGATGAGGTTTTGACCGCCTCCCTCGAGGAGTCCATCAAGCTCTCTCGCGCCCTTGCTACCGAAGAGGGTCTGCTGGTTGGTATTTCCGCCGGTGCAAACCTCTCGGCTGCCCTGAAGCTGGCTGAGCGCCCCGAGTTCGAGGGCAAGACCATCGTCGTTGTCCTGCCGGACTTTGGTGAGCGCTACGTTTCCACCGTTCTTTTCGAGGACATCCGCGAGGCATAATTAGCCCCGCAAACTAGTCCGTGAATAAAAGGCACCCGTCAAGCTTGGCGGGTGCCTTTTTGTGACCAGTACTATAGTCCGCATGAGCATTATTAAATATATCCGCGAAGATTTAGCCAATGCCCGGGATCATGATCCAGCCGCCCGCGGCGACGTTGAGAACGCGATGGTCTATTCCGGCCTGCACGCCATCTGGTCGCACCGCGTATCCCACTGGCTGTGGAAGCGTGGCGTGCGGGGTCCTGCGCGCATCCTGGCCCAAATTACCCGCTTTTTTACCGGCATTGAGATCCACCCAGGCGCCACCATCGGGCGCCGCTTCTTTATCGACCACGGGATGGGCATTGTCATCGGAGAAACCGCGGAAATTGGTGATGGCGTGATGCTCTACCACGGCGTGACGCTCGGCGGTCAGGTCCTCACCCAGACCAAGCGCCACCCCACGGTGGAAGATAACGTCACCATCGGCGCCGGCGCTAAGGTTTTAGGCCCCATCACCATCGGTGCCGGTTCCGCCATCGGTGCCAATGCCGTTGTAACGAAGGACGTACCAGCCGATCACATCGCGGTGGGCATCCCCGCCAAGAATCGGCCTTCAAATAGGCATGAGCGGGTCAAGCTCGTGGATCCGGACTACTACATCTAAATAGACTAAAAGCGGCCCACAGGCTTGTGTGGGCCGCTTTTTGCTGTGCTTAACCGCGCAGCAGGTCCTGGTATTCGGGGTTCTTGTCCATAAAGTGCGCCACGGCAGAGCAGGTGGCGATGACCTTCATGCCGGCAGCCCGAGTTTCATCGAGGGCCGCCTTAATCAACGGCGAGGACAGGCCCTGTCCGCGGAAGTCATCCCCGATGACCGTGTGATTGAACTCGCGGGTATCGCCGGAATCTACGTATTCGCAGATTCCTGCTTCCACACCGTCAACGGTAAGCACGAAGCGGGAGAAATCGGTCTGATGAGAAATTGCTTTTTCCATGTCCCCCATTAAACCAAAAATGGCCCCTCCTTGATAATAAGGAGGGACCATAGTTGTGGCCAGAGCCAGGATCGAACTGGCGACCCCACACTTTTCAGGCGTGTGCTCTACCGACTGAGCTATCTGGCCAGAAACCCGAAGGTTTCCGCGACCTTGACGGGACTTGAACCCGCGACCTCCGCCGTGACAGGGCGGCGCGCTAACCAACTGCGCCACAAGGCCATTTTCAATTTTGTGTGCCTCTTGGGCACGGGTAGTTACTTTACACAGCCGCCTAGAAACAACACAAATCAGCACTACAAGAGCAGTTTTCACGCTTTCCGATACCCCTGTACCAAGGTGGCACCAACAAGCAGCGGCCCAAAACCAAAAAAGAACAGTACCCGCCGAAGCGTGTACTGTTCAGACTGCGACCTTGACGGGACTTGAACCCGCGACCTCCGCCGTGACAGGGCGGCGCGCTAACCAACTGCGCCACAAGGCCAAATGAGAAATTATTTCGTACCAACACGATGGTGTTGGTACCCCCAACGGGATTCGAACCCGTGCCGCTGCCGTGAAAGGGCAGTGTCCTAGGCCGCTAGACGATGGGGGCCAGTCGCTTCTTGGCGACTTCTAGAAATATACTGGAGACATCACCAAGAAACAAAATCGCTCCCCCAGAAGGAGTTTTAACCATGTCTGAGCAGCAAAAAACCTGTTCCTGCCACGAGCCGGATATCCACGGATACAACGCCGATAGTAAGAGCAAAGCACGTTATCTGGCGCGCCTGAAGCGCATCGAAGGCCAAGCGCGCGGGATTCACCGCATGGTCGATGAGGACCAGTACTGCATCGATATCATCACCCAAATCTCCGCGGTGACATCCGCACTAGAGAATGTCTCTCTCGCGCTCTTAGAGGACCACATAGAGCACTGTGTGGCCGGTGCGGCGGCCGAGGACGGCGAGGTGGCCAAGGAGAAGCTAGCGGAGGCTATGCACGCCATTAAGAAGCTGGTAAAAAACTAGAAAAGGAGCCGCCCGAAGGCGGCTCCTGATGTGGGCCCTGTGGCGCACGAATTTATAACTTGCCGGACATGGGGTTCCCTGCAAATGAGGTGATCCCGGCAGACCCCCACGTGGGCGTGTTCACCTGCATCTGCGACTGACTGGCGATCTTCGTAGCAATGAGCCCCGCTATCGGCAAGACCACCCAGCCCCGGCGCGCAGCCACACGGTCTATAACTCCCGCCATTACCACACAATTACTAGGTACCGCTAACCTAACTATCGGTTCACTCCATCTTTCGATGGAACCGCTACGAGTTTTAAGGCCTAGCAGAATGACCTCTCTTTCCCCACCCAAGGCACCCCCAACAGCAGAAGCACATGCAACACCCGCACAGGCGGGCGTCACCAAGTAGCAGCGGTCCCGCTGCCTTGGGGGACTGCTCCTCATCCTCGCGCTCCTTCTCGTGAGCATCGCGATGAGCTTCGCCAACGGCTCCACCCCCGCCCTACTCCGTGGTGTGGGAGGCACTACACCACCAAGGAGACGCGCAGGCCATTAGCATTGTGTGGAAGCAACGCTGGCCACGCACGCTCGTAGCGAGCCTGGCAGGAATCGGCTTCGGCGTGGTGGACGCTCTTATTCAGGCGATCACCCGCACCCCTGGCCGACCCCGGCATTCTCGACGTCAATGCGGGTGCGGGCTTCGCCGTCACTCTCGGCGTGGGGTTCTTCGGGCTCAGCAGTGTCACCGGCTACATCTGGTTCGCGTTCCTCGACGCGGCTGCCACCACCGTGTTCGTCTACCTCGAGGGGGCGGCAAGCGGAGGTACCGTTCACCCCGCTACGCTCGTCCTCGCAGGTGTGACGCTGGGCGCGGCACTTACGGGACTTACGAGCTTCCTCACCCTCATCGACCCCACCACCTTCGATGCGGTTCGACACTGGGGTGTGGGTTCCACCGCAAGCGTGACCTTCGGGGATATCCGCAGCGTCCTGCCCTTCCTTACGGTGGGCATGGCGCTCCCCATTACGTTGTTAGCAGTTCCGCTTGAAGGAGCCCAGGATTCGTAACTCTGCCCCTGTGCAGGGGCAGGTTATGTTTGTCTGCGTTCCTTTTGCTTTTCTTTTTGAGGAGCAGTGGAACTAGTCGCTGGCTTCGGTATGGCTTATTTTCGTCCCTGTCTGACAATGATCCGGGGGGTGATGCCGCCGAAGGCAGTGACACACTCCAAACTGCTAATAGGAACCTGACCCACATCAAGTGTGTGAGGTCTCAAAGTAATGTGGATGCCAGCGTGAAGTATGTCCGACCACCAGCGATGAAAGAAGTCCCATACTCATTAAACTCGCTAGGAGGTCTGACATGGCCTACGACTATGTCATCGGAATGGATGTTGGAAAATACTTCCACCACGCCTGCGTCTTAGATAGCCACGGCGCCCAGGTCCTGTCCAAACGAATCAATCAAAACGAGCAGTCCTTACGCGCGCTCTTTTCGAATTTCTACTCTGGTAACAACAAGGTCCTTGTCGTTGTTGACCAGCCAAATAACATTGGCCGACTTACTGTCGCGGTAGCCCAAGACCTTGGAATTGATGTGCGCTATCTTCCCGGCTTGGCAATGCGTCAGCTCTCACACATCCATGCCGGAAACGCCAAAACGGACATCCGAGATGCCTACATCATCGCCCACGCTGCAAAGAACCTTCCAGAATCCCTTCGCAGTGTCGACCGCATCGAAGAAGCCTTCCTCAGTTGAAAGTCCTCAACGGCATCGACGAAGACTTAGCACGCTCCTACACCAGACTCATCAACCAGATTCGAAGCGCACTTGTTGGTTGCTACCCGCAATTCGAACAGGCCATTCGCGGCCAAATAATCCACCGCAAATGGGTCCTGCACCTACTTGCACGCTACGGCGGGCCCACCAAGATAAAACGCTTAGGCAAGGCCAAGGCAGCTGCCTTTGCTCGACGCTATAAGGCACGCAATCCCGAGCCAGTTATCGATGCGATATTCGCTGCCATTGCTGAGCAAACAGTCACCATTGCCGGTGCACACTATGCAGAAATGGGCGTAGCAATGTCAGCAAAGGACGCACTTTTAAAGCTCGAGCACCGCAAACAAATCGACAAGGAAGTCATCGAGCTCATCAACGACATCCCCCACACTCAAATCCTGCTATCCATGCCGGGAATCGGGCCGAAGACGGCTGCCCAAATTCTCATGACCGCGGGCGATATGTCCGACTTTCCGTCAGCTGGGCACCTAGCCTCTTACGCTGGCTTATCGCCCCGAACGAATCAGTCCGGAACCTCGATCATGTCGAATTCGCTGAATAGAGCCGGCAACAAAAAATTAAAGAACGCCCTATGGCAATCATCTTTTGCATCCATCAGATTCCACGAGCGTTCACGCCAATTCTATGAACGAAAGCGCCGTGAAGGCAAAAGACACAACGCCGCAGTCGTAGCACTCGCCCGCAGACGACTCAACGTCCTTTACGCCATGATGCGCAACCACGAGTATTACCACGACCCCGCCCCAGCAAAAGAAGCCGCAGCAGCTTAACCCCTAACAGTGAAACAAGCCGACTGGGCAAAATCCCAGTCGGCTACCAGTCGCGCGCAAAAACAACACACCTAAAAATCCCGAGTTAGGGATCCGCCCCCGTCCACCCCACCCGCGAGATTGACAAACTACATAGGAACACCCCCCGCGCTGTCGTAATCCCTCAACTCCATTGCGCTTGGGGACGATCTCGCGGCATCGCTCGGCACGAAGGTGGGACGTACCCGCGTGCTTAGCCTGATTGCCGTCACCCTGCTCGCGGGTTCTGCCCCGGCACTGACCGGGGACATTAGCTTCGTAGGTCTGATGATTCCGCATGTGGTGCGGTGGTTCGTAGGTCCTAATCAGCGGTGGATCATTGCCTACTCCGCCTTGGCAGCGCCCGTACTCATCCTCGCCGCCGATACTGTGGGGCGCATCGTTGCACGCCCCGGCGAGGTCGCAGCCGGCGTTGTCACCGCCCTCATCGGCGCGCCCGTTCTCATCGCCCTCGTGCGCAGAGGGAAGGTGAGTGGACTGTGAAAGAGACACAGCCTGAGCGCGTATCCCCCGGCTATCGCAGTGTTACTCTGCGTTCGCGCTGGTACTCGCATCGCATCCCGGTGCGGCTCGACGAGATCAGCGCGGTGCTTTTCCTCCTGGCCATCACCTTAGCCGCAATCTCACTCACGCTGGGCGAGTACCACCTCTCCTTCCCTGAGGTACTTCACGCGATCGGCATCGGTGGCGATAGCCCCCGAATCCACCGCGTCATCGTGAGGGAGTGGCGGCTTCCGGTAGCGATCTCGGCGGTATTCTTCGGAGCTCTGCTGGGCATAGGCGGTGCAATCTTCCAATCACTCACCCGCAATCCCCTGGGCTCCCCGGACATTATCGGCTTTGATGCCGGCTCCTACACCGCTGTGGCAATCACCGTTCTGGTGCTCGGATCGACGAGCTACTGGGGGACTAGCGGGTGCCGCTCTCATCGGCGGCGTCCTCACTACCCTAGCGGTCTATGGGCTGGCATGGTGCCGTGGCGTACAGAGCTTCCGACTCATCATCGTGGGTATCGCTATGTCCACCGCCCTCGGATCGCTGAACTCCTACCTCATCACCCGCGCGCTGGTAGAGGATGCCATGGTTGTCGGTTTTGGGCGGCGGGCTCGATTACTAGGGTGGAGTGGCAGGGACTCATCCCGGTGCTCATCCTGGGCACGCTCATCTTTGTGGCGGTTGCGCTGCTTGCCTCCTCCCTGCGCACGATGGAGCTGGGCGACGATGCCGCTACCACGCAGGACCTTCGGGTGCAGCGCACCCGCCCCCTACTCATGGTCGAACGCCCCCTACTCATGGTCGAAGGCGTGGCGACAACCGCGCTCGCCGCTGCAGCGGCGGGCCCTATCGACTTCATCGCGCTCACCGCCCCACAATTGGCACGGCGGCTCACCCGCACCGCGGGGTTATCCCTGATGACATCGGCGGCGATGGGTTCCGCACTGCTGACCAGCGCCTATATCCTTTCCCTCATCATCGCCCAGTTCTACCGACAGATACCGGTGGGTCTTATCACCGTGTGCCTTGGTGGCCTCTACATGATGTGGCTGCTCGTGCACGAGGCGCGGCGTCAATATGGCTCACCGCGATAAAGCACCACTAAGGCCACGAGGCATTTAGACACCACATAGGCCGCGAACTAACCGAAAGGTAGCTCCTCATATGCCCACTCATAATTCTGCCCGACTTCGCGCCCTGGATGCCACCATTGGTTACGACGGCCGCATTATTTCCACGGGTTTTCCGTCAACATTAATGACGGCTCTTTTACCGCCATTATTGGCCCCAGTGGCTGCGGCAAATCAACGCTGCTGCGCGCATTAGCTCGCATGCTGACTCCGGCCGCAGGCAGCATTATTCTCGACGGAAAAGAAGTGCCTTCATGGGCACCAAAACAGGTTGCGCGGGAATTAGGTCTACTCCCACAAACGTCTTTTGCACCCGATGGCATTACCGTGGCCGATCTCGTGGGACGCGGGTGCGGCCCCGTACCAGAGCCTCTTCCACAAATGACGCGACAGCAATGAGAAGGCCGTCTACGCGGCGCTCGCCGCTACCCGCACCCCGGAGATTTCTGAGCGGTCCGTCGAGGAGCTTTCCTGTGGGCAGCACTAACGCGTGTGGATCGCTATGCTACTAGCGCAGCAAACTCCCATCATGCTGCTCGATGAGCCTACGACATTCCTGGATATCTCGCATCAGTACGAACTCATGGAGCTGTTACGCACCTTCCATGGGCAGGGAAAACAATCGTGACGGTGCTGCGCGACCTTATTCAGGCGGCGCGCTATGCCGACCGCCCCGTGGTCATGCGTCAGGGAAAGATTGTGACCACAAACTCCCCCATGACGTGCTCACCGCCGAGCTCATGGAGGATGTCTTTGACCTGCGGTGCCCGGTAGTACCCGATCCGGTAACGGGCACCCCCGGTGGTACCACCCGACTCGCGAGCCTCTGCCAATTAGTCGTTTCCATGAAGGAAACCACCCATATAGGGTGTTTTTCTTTTAATAAAGAACCATGTATAAACCGGATTATCTCCACCTATGGAATAGTGTGATTTTGACACATATAATATCAATGTTGTCCAGAACACACATTTGATAGCGTGAGACTCAGTCCAGCCAAACCCCCTCGCCGTGAAATACGCGGCACTGTTGTTGTAGGAAAGGATTCCCTCATGCGCCGTTCAATTCTGCGCACCACCGCCGCTTTCTTTGCCGCCGTCGGCCTCACAGCCTCCGCCGCCACCATCTCGACCGCCAATGCCACCCTCTCCAGCAAGCCCGCACCGGCGGCGTCCGAAAGCCCTGTCCTCCCCTGGACGGATATGGGACCGCACGGCCCCTACGCCAAGGACATCATCAACGGCATGGCCAAGCAGGGTCTAACGGAGAATCTCACGCCCCCGAGCGCCAATATCGCCTGCACCCCTGCCCCCGGAGAGAATCCCGTCGTGCTCCTGCACGGCATGAACTCGAATGCATACCAGACCTACGCGGGCATGTCCTCGAAGCTAGCCGAGCTTGGCAAGTGCGTGTACGCCTTCAACGTGGGCAAGATGCCGGGCACCCTCACCCCGGATGGAAGCTCTCTCATCGGTAGCGTGCCCATCACCCGCGCCATGGCTCCCTTCGAGACCTCCGTGGCGCAGTTCACCAACTACATCAACCGCCTGAAGGAACAGACCGGCGCCACCGAGGTTGACCTCGTGGGGCACTCCGCTGGTGCCACCATCGCCACCGCCTACGCCAAGCAGGAGCAGGGACACGGCGTCGGCACCATCGTATCCATCAGCGGCGTGCTGCACGGCACTTCCCTGCTAGGAGTTTCCTATGCTCTGGAAAAGCTCAACGCCCTGAATGGTTTCGGCGATAACCTCATCACCCTGGCCGTAAGCCCCAGCACCCGACAGTTGCTGCAGCACAGCGACTACATGGCGCAGCTCAACGAGGGCGGGATTGAGGTTCCCGGCGTGCGCTACGCCTCCATCTCCACCCGCTTCGATGAGGCCGTGACCCCGCTGGCCGCGAGCCAGTTCACATCCCCGGAAGCTACCAACCATGTGTTGCAGGACGGGTGCTCTCTGGATGCCTCCGAGCACGTGGGCATCACGTATTCTCCGCGCGCGATAGCATTGACCGCTAATGAGCTAGGTCGCAACGTCGAGGTGCCGTGCACCCCGGTGACAGGATTTATTGATGGTGGCTCCTCTATGGACGCCGACTGGCTCCCCAGTATGGATGACATCGTGAACCCCATCGCGGAGGGTTCCTCTAAGTTCTAGGGTCGCTCTTTACCCCCCCTTTTATAGCCCCTCTACTCCTTTCAGTTCATCGCGGCAGGACGCGAAAACTGCAAGGAGTTCCGCTTGTTATGTGCCAGACACCGAAAACTACTTTTAGAACAGTGGTGGCTCATCCCGGCAACACTGGTCATAGATCATCCCGATACTGCGGGCGTTCACAGTACAAACAGCCGTGCGCCGCTGCGTCATACTGCGGGCCCACCGCGCTCATCTGGTTCCGTGGTTTAGTACTCCCAGCGTGCCCGTCAATGCCATTAAGATTGAGGTACTCCGCTGCCCCACAGGCCGTGCCATCTCCCAGTGCGTTTTCAGAAAGCCATATCCCCTCCTGCGCGGGGCTCAATGGTTAGTGCGAGGTCGCCGTGGTCTTGGAGTTATGGCGCTGCGTCATCGGGTTGGGTGTCCTCTCGCATCAGGTCAGTTGAGGCGGCGCCGGAAAGCCCGGAAAGAATGGAAAACATAGAGTGAAACAACAAAGCTGGGTGATATCGGACCACTGCTTACCCATCGAGGTATCACCCTTAACGTCATCCGGCACCGTCATGATCTTGAAGCCCAGATCCTCAAGGATTTGCGTCTGCGGGGCTTCCTTAGTCAGGGCAGCAGCACCGGAGTTGTCACCGAACACCATGAACGGCGAGACCTCATCGCTCGGCACCTCGATCTCGTCCTTGGCTTTCTTCATCCGCTCGTCGAAGTCCTTGATGACTTCTCGGCCTCTTCTTCCTGGCCGGTGGCCTTGCCCAGCATGGTGGTCACGTCTTGCCACGGGGAGCCGGAGTAATCCACCACCATGACCGGGGCGATCTTGCGAAGCTCATCCACCTTGTCAAAGACGGAGTCGCCGGAGTTCTTTGCCACGATGATGAGGTCGGGGTCGTAGTTCACGACGTTTTGGATCTTCGGCTCGGCGTTCTCCTAGAGCTTGGCGAGGTCCTGCTCCTTGGCTTCCTTCGACCACGGATCGAAGAAGCCCTGATCATCCGACAAGCCAGCGCTATTGGGAACGGTCGCGCCAGACGCCACCACGGGGGCGTCGATAGCCAGCAGGGAGCCGGTGAGGGTGGTGGAAGTCGAGATGATGCGCTTCGGCTTCGAATCCAGCGTCAGATCCCCAGCATCGGTCTCGACAGTGCGCGGCCACTGCCCTTCATCGCTGCCGGAGGAGCTATCCGACGAGGCTGAGGAATTTTGAATCGTTAGCATCACTGGAATCGCTGGAGCTGCAGGCCACCAAACCGAAGCCGAGGGTCAGCGCTGCGCCCACGGCCACGGCAGCCCATGCAACACGGGAAGTACGAGTACGAACAGTGCGAGTCGTCATTAATATCTATCCCTTCTCGGAATGTAGTGGGGTTTGTCATGCATCGCCCAGCAGCCTTTGACTGAAAGAACAGCAACATTAGGCTAGCCTTGCATACGAAAGTTTTACTTTTGCCCCTTGCAGAATTCCGAAAAATTACCAAAAAGCGCAGGATAAAGACGTGCCTACTCCCCCTTCACGCCCCGCCCTGCCCATACGAGGCCCGGTTGATATTCAACGACTCGACCTACAGGCCGTGTATCGCACTCCACTCATCGAGCGGCTCTCCCAGGACACCGCACAGAACAAGAGCGCCTCACAAGCCACAGGCACCGCACAGGAGAAGTATCTACTCACCGTGGCGCGCCCTACCGACACAGCGGAGCAGCGCGCCCTGCTCTTTCTCGACTCCATCCCCCACAGCAACCGGAATGATGCCGAATCTTTTCTTCCCGAGCAGGTGACAGTCGCCGGGGTTCCATGGCACGTCGGCACATTCGAACTTTCAGCACCGCTACTGACGGGGCCGGGTACATGCTGCTCGATGAGCGGCATTTCGAAACAGGTAAAGAACGCCGCTTGTGGCACTCAGCACTCAAGCGCTACATACCGCTGCTCCCCACCCACGACATCGCTTCGCTCTGCGAGTTGGAACTCCCACCGGCATCCCACTCGGGCACGCCTAGCAGTGCTTCTCCTGGGCCAAATCCGTTGCGCTCCCCCTATCACCGCACAGCCCGTAGCTCCCCACATCACTAAAGGCACAGGCACAGGCACAGGCACAGGCACAGGCACAGGCACAGGCGAGTATCACCAAGGGCTCTGGCACTCAGCGCATATGGATGTGCTGCTGCGCGCAGCCGAGGCTCGCGCGGATATTCCTCCTGCTGCGGTTCTCTTCTTTGGCCTGCTGATGTCGCCCACCGCAACGACATTCTGAGGGCACTGGAGCGCGGCGATGTCTTCCTCACCAAGGAACTCCTTCCCTGGGCGCAGCGCTTCTCCCCTGTCCTCTTGCCCGCGCAGCGAATTATTGCGGGGGCATCCTTAGGCGATTTCTTTGCGGCGGGAACGGTACACCGCATTCCCGAGGTCGTATCGCACGCTATCGTGCAATCGGCAGCTCTCTGGTGGCCTGATCATGGAATGGCTGAACTGCGCGCCTGACAAACGAGGACATTAACCCGCACGTGCGGGTTTTCCATGAAGTTGATTCCCTCGAGCCTTTCCCATTGGAGGAAAATCGCGAATTCGCTGCTGCACTCCGCACCACGCTAGGCAGCCGCTCACACGCCCGCGAATACCCCGGCGGGCACGACTACATGTGCTGGCGCAGGGGCATCAACGATGCCCTCCGCTGGTTCAACACTTCTCTGTAACGCGACTCAATCTTCCTCCAGCCATACAGTGGAATTACTAGTCGAAAATCGCGTTAAGTAATAGTAACTGTTAGGCCCACCCCTAGGCCCAACAATGGCCAAAACCGGCACCTCAGAAGAACAACTGAGATGCCGGTTTGTCAACAATGTCGCGACTGACCTGTCAAGCATGTCGCGACTCATGACAGATGTGGGCCCTGTGGGGATCGAACCCACGACCTGCGGATTAAAAGTCCGTAGCTCTACCAACTGAGCTAAAGGCCCAACGTGGCTCTATATTAGCGTGTTGACTTTTAGATCTCCTAATTGGGTGTATTCGTCTGAGTCCTTCGCTGAAGAATACCCACACAAAACGGGAGGAGGGCCTCCTAGCTGGAATACCCTCCTTTTATAGTCCGGTCAGTATTAACCGCGCATGTCACCCTTTTCTAGAAAGTTAACCTGGAAGTCGAAGGCGGTCTTCAAGTCGTGCGGGGTGTGCTGGAACTTGTTTTCCTTCGCACGCTCGTAGTACTCCTCCAACAGCGGACGGTAGTCCGGGTGAGCCACGGCGATGATCTTCTCTACGCGCTGCTTTGGAGCCAAGCCACGCAGGTCAGCCACACCGTATTCGGTGATGATGACCATGGTGTCGTGCTCGGTGTGGTCGGTGTGGGATACGAACGGAACCAGAGCGGAGATGGCGCCATCCTTCGCGATGGACGGGGACACGAAGGTGGAGATGTACGCGTTACGGGTGAAGTCACCAGAGCCGCCGGTGCCGTTCATGATGCGGGAACCGGACACGTTGGTGGAGTTGATGTTGCCGTAGATATCTCCCTCGATCATGCCGTTGGAAGAAATCAGGCCGACGCGGCGGATGACCTCAGGGTGGTTGGAAATCTGCTGCGGGCGCAAGATGATGTGGTTGCGGTAGCGGTCTGCTTCCGCGTTCATCTTTTCTGCGTACTCCGGCGACAGCGCGAAGGAGGTTGCAGAAGCCACGGTCATCTTGCCGGCATCGATGAGGTCCAGCATGCCGTCCTGGATAACCTCGGTATATGCCTGAATGTTTTCGAACTTGGAGTCCAAAAGACCTGCCATCACGGCGTTCGGCACGTTACCCACGCCGGACTGCATGATGAACTTGTCGTACTCGAGGCGGCCTGCGGCAACCTCGCCCTCCAAGAACTCGATGAAGTTAGCGGCGATCTTCTCAGAGGTCTCGTCCGGCTCGCGGAATGGAGCGTTGCGGTCTGCCGAGTTGGTCTTGACCACTGCAACGACCTTCTCCTCGGGGATCTCCATGTAGGTGGTACCGATGCGGTCACCCGGCTTGTTAATCGGGATGGGCTGGCGGTTAGGCAGCTTGTCGATGCGGTAGATGTCGTGCATGCCCTCGAGGTTCTCGGACTGCCACTCGTTGATCTCAATGATGATCTTGTCTGCGGCCTCGACGAACTCGAGGTTATTGCCCACTGCGGAGGACGGCACGATATTGCCTTCCTCAGTAATGCGTACCGCCTCAATGATGGCTACCTGGAAGTCACCGTAGAAGCCCTCTTCTACCTGCTGGCCCAAGTGGGACAGGTGAATGTCCTGGTAGAGCGCGGTGCCATCGTTGAACTGCTTACGCAGTAGCGGGTCAGAGTTGTATGGGGAGCGGAAGTTAATGGCCTCTGCCTCTGCCAAAACACCGTCACAGTCAGGGGCGGTAGAAGCACCGGAGAAGAGGTCAATCTTGAACTCTTCGCCCTTTTCGTGCAGCGCCTTCGCCTTATCTGCAATGGCGGTAGGCAAACCCTTGGGGTAACCTGCACCGGTGAAGCCGGAGATTCCTACGCGGTCACCATTGTTGACGTACTTCGCAGCCTCCTCTGCAGAAACTACGAGCTTCTCAAACGGGGCGTATGCGATTCTATCGGACAACTGTCATCCTCCTTCATATACGAGTAGACCGGTGTTACGGCCAACCCAATTTAGTTACACAGACCACAGTAGCGAAAATTAACGTTTTCGCCACCATCATTTTGTGACTTTCACCCCAATAATGGGATTCCTCGGTGGCCGCCACCTTCGTTTCAGTTGCTAAATTCCGCGGTTAACGAGCACAATTAGGGCGTGAATTTGCGCATTGGAAACTATGACCTCTCCTCCCCTGTCATCCTCGCTCCCATGGCGGGGGTAACCAACGTCGCCTTCCGCACGTTGTGCCGGGAACAGGAGCTGGCCCGCACCGGAACGGTGTCGGGCTTGTATGTCTGCGAGATGGTCACCGCGCGCGCCCTAGTGGAGCGCAACGAGAAAACCATGCACATGACCACCTTTGCCCCGGATGAAGATCCGCGTTCCCTGCAGATTTATACGGTGGACCCGGAATACACCTATAAAGCAGCCAAGATCATCGTGGATGAGAACTTGGCTGATCACATCGACATGAACTTTGGCTGCCCCGTTCCCAAGGTAACTAGGCGTGGCGGCGGCTCTGCCCTGCCTTATAAGCGCCGTCTCTTTGGCAATATCGTCTCCGCCGCGGTCAAGGCCACCGAGGGCACGAATATCCCCGTTACGGTGAAGATGCGCGTGGGCATTGATGACGAGCACCATACGCATCTCGATGCCGGGCGCATCGCCGTAGATTCCGGCGCCGCCGCCGTGACCCTGCACGGTCGCACGGCCGCACAGCGCTATTCCGGCGATGCCCGGTGGGATGAGATCGCTCGGCTCAAGGAACACCTCGCGGATACCGGTGTTCCGGTGCTGGGCAATGGCGATATTTTCCGCGCCGATGATGCCCGCCGCATGATGGAGGCCACCGGCTGCGATGGCGTGCAGGTGGGCCGCGGCTGCCTGGGCCGGCCGTGGCTATTCGCGGAGCTGGGTGCTGCCTTGCGCGGCGAGTCCATCCCCGCCGAGCCCACCTTAGGCAAGGTCACCCAGGTAATCTTGCGTCACGCAGAGCTACTCGCGCAGCACGAGGGTGAAGATCACGCATCCAGGGACATCCGCAAGCACATTGGCTGGTACCTGCGTGGCTTCCCCGTCGGCGGGCAAGTGCGCGCCGGCTTGGCCAAGGTGGATTCCTTAGAGAGCCTGCGCGAATTGCTGGCACCCTGGGCAGATTCTGATGCTTTGGCTGCCGATGCCGATGGTGCGCGCGGGCGCCAGGGCTCGCCTTCTAAGGTCGCGCTTCCCGATGGCTGGCTCGATGACCCCGAGGATGAATTCGTTCCGGTCGGCGCCGATATTTATAACTCCGGCGGCTAAAATCGCACAGATGTGACTCAGCAAGCATTTACCCGGTTTGTGAGCTATCATTTTCTGCATGCGTACTGCCTACCGTGAACATCTGGACAACTTCTCGCACGACCTCATCGTCATGTGCGATACCGTCCGCACCATCATGGATAAGGCCTCCCAGGCGCTGCTCGATCGCGCACTGGAACCCGCGGAGGAAGCGCTCAGCCTTACCGAGGAACTCGATGAGATCCGCTCACGCTGCTCCGAACGCGCGGTAAAGCTTTTGGCGTTGGAAAACCCCATGGCTCAGGATCTGCGCCAGGTGGTGTCTTCCATCTATATTGTCGAAGACCTCTTCCGCATGGGTCAGCTGGCCCAGCACATTGCCGATGCCGCGCGCCGCCGCCACCCTGAGGCCGTTGTACCCGCTGAATACCTCGGGTTCATGGAGGAGATGTTCCGCTTAACCCAGGAAATGGGTTCGGTGGTACACGATATTTTAGTCACCCCAGATGCCGAGCTATCCGTTAATCTGCGTTCTGATGATGATGCGGTGGACGATATTAACCATCATCTGCTGCGCATTCTCACCCAGCGCGAATGGAACGGAACGGTGCGCGAGGCCGTAGAGACGGCGCAGATTACCCGCTACTACGAGCGCTACGCGGATCACTGCGTCTCCGTGGCTGGACGTATCATTTACTTTGCTACCGGCCTATTGCCGGAAGAGTTTGAAAAGAAGCTCCAAGAGGACCAAAAGGATGCCGAGTTCGAGGCCCGCATGAGCGAATTAGAGCGCCAATTCCGCCGCTAATAAAACTGCCACAAGGGCGGTACCTCCCTGCGCTGGAGGTACCGCCCTTTTCGGACAATCAGAGTCTACTTTTAACCGAAGCGGCCAGAGATGTAGTCTTCGGTCTCCTTCTGGGAAGGGTTCTCAAAGATGCGGGTGGTTTCATCGAACTCCACCAGGTGGCCCGGCTTGCCGGTGGCTTCTAGGGAGAAGAAGCCGGTCTTATCTGACACGCGGGCAGCCTGCTGCATGTTGTGGGTCACGATGACGATGGTGAAGTTTTCCTTCAGCTCGTGGATAAGGTCCTCCACGGCCAGGGTGGAAATCGGGTCCAGTGCGGAGCAGGGCTCGTCCATCAGCAGGACTTCTGGTTCCACGGCAATCGCGCGGGCGATGCACAGGCGCTGCTGCTGACCACCCGAGAGGCCGCCGCCCGGCTTATCCAGGCGGTCCTTGACCTCGTCCCAGAGGTTGGCGCCGCGCAGGGACTGTTCGGCTACTTCTTTGAGCTTCTTTTTATTCTTCTCACCAGACAGCTTCAGGCCGGCAACGACGTTGTCCTCGATGGACATGGTGGGAAATGGGTTGGCCTTCTGGAAGACCATGCCGATGGTATTGCGCACGGAAACTGGGTCGACCTTGGGACCGTAGATATTGGTGCCATCGAGCAGGATCTCGCCCTTGACGGATGCGCCAGGGATGACCTCGTGCATGCGGTTCAAGGTGCGCAGCACGGTGGATTTACCGCAGCCGGACGGGCCGATGAAGGCGGTCACGGCTTGTGCCGGGATCTGCATATTTACGTTCTGTACGGCGTGGAAATCACCGTAGAAAATATCGACGTCATTGAGCTCGAGCTTAGACATTGTGGAGGTTTCTCCTCTAGAGGGGTGTATAAGTGGCGGAATCGTGTGCGGCTATTTCTTGACCGAGAACTTCGCGGAAATTACTCGCGCCGCAATATTGAGGATGGCGATGAGGATAACCAGCGTCAGTGCTGCGCCCCACAGCTTATCCAGCACGGCGGGCTGCGCGCCGGCCTTGTACATATCAAGCATCATCAGCGGCAGCGAAGATTGCGAGCCCTTAAACGCGTCCCAGTTGATGACCGAGGAGGAACCAACCAAGACCAGAACTGGGGAGGATTCACCCATCACGCGGGCAATGGCCAGCATGATGCCGGTCACGATGCCGGATAGGGCTGTCGGCAGCACGATGCGTGCGATGGTCTTCCACTTGGGCACGCCGAGGGCATAGGAAGCCTCGCGGAGGTCCATGGGGACCACGCGCAGCATCTCTTCGGTATTGCGCACCACGATGGGGATCATCAGCAAGACCAAGGACAGGGCGACGGCCAAGCCGGAGCGGCCAAAGCCGAAGAGCGTGATCCACATGGCGAAGATGAACAACGCTGCCACGATGGAGGGCACGCCGGACAAGATGTCCACCATGAAGGTGGTGGTACGGCCGAGCCAACCACCCTTGGAGTATTCCACCAAGTAGATGGCGGTAAAGATACCGATCGGAATGGACAGGATGGAAGCCAGGGCGGTTTGCACGAAGGTACCGACGATGGCGTGTGCGGCACCGCCGCCTTCGGCACTATTCATCACGCCGCGCTGGGACAGCGTCCACCAGTCAGCGGAGAAAATCACGCTGCTACCGCGAGAGATGAGCTCCCACAGTACCCAGATCAAAGGGACCATCGCCAAGGCCATAGCGCCCCATACAACGACGGTGGCAATGCTATTGGCCGCTTTGCGGGAACCGGAGATTTCCAGGAAGGTTGCCCCGCCAGCGGAGGCGGGCTTGTTATTTGTCGTAGTAGTCATTGTTGTCCTTCCTTACTTGCTCTTCACGATGGCGCGGGCAATGGCGTTGACCACAAACGTCAGCAAGAACAGCATCAAACCGGCGGCGATATAGGCACCGGCGCGCGTCTCGTTACCGAACTCGGCCGCGGCGAGGGCGATGGCGGTAGCGAAGGTGGTACCGCCATCGAAAAGCGAGAAGCGGAAGTCCACCAGCGGCGAGACCACCATGTACAGCGCCATGGTCTCACCCAGAGCGCGGCCCAAGCCCAGCATGGAGCCGGCGACGTAGCCGGACATGCCGAATGGTAGGACGGTCATGCGGATGACTTCCCAGCGCGTAGCGCCCAGCGCCAAGGCGGACTCGATCTGGCCCGGAGGGGTTTGCACGAATACCTCGCGGGCGGTAGCGGCGATGATCGGCAGAATCATCACGGCTAGCACGATGCCACCGGTAAAGAGGTTGCGGCCGGTAGCAAAGGCGGGCGAATTATCGTATTGGGTAAACAGGAAGAACCCGCCGGCCCAGGATTCCAACCATGTGTAGAAGCCGGACAGGGCCGGTCCGAGGACCTGCCAACCCCATAGGCCGTAGACGATGGACGGCACTGCGGCCAGCATGTCCACCAAGAAACCCAGCGGCTTAACTAAGCGGGCTGGGGCGTAGTTGGACAAGAAGATGGCAATCGCAAGTGCGACTGGCATGGCCAGAAGCAGGGCGAAGACCGAGATGAGGACGGTAGTGCCGAACATGGTCGGGATACCGAACTTCATCGCGGAAGTATCGGTGGTCTCCCAGCGTTCACCGTGGGTGAAAAAGCCCAATAGTCCATTCTCGTTCACGCTGAGCGCAGGAACGGCACGCCAGATAAGGAAGGCGGCAATCGCCGCGATCATCACGGTAATCAGCGTGGCAGAGGCCGTGGAGAGGAATTCGAAAATGCGGTCACCGGGGCGCTTGACGGAGCTACCGGAGCTGGAGGTAGCCAAGTCATTCTCGTTATCGCCACGGGTATGAGGCTGTTCGGCGCCAGAGACAGGAAGGGCCTCCGAGGTCGATGCCTGGGTGAGATTATTGTCTGCCATGAGACGTACTAATCCTTATTTGAAGTGGAACAAAGGGACATACGATGTACATGCCTGCGCCCCCAAAGCGCGTCTCGAGGGCGGCAGTGGGGGCGGGCGGAATGTTATTTCTCGAGGTAAAGCGGAGTTTACGCGTTACTGCAGTGCGTCAACAGCGCTCTTCAGGCGGTCAAGGTGGTCGCCCTTAACCGGGATGAAGCCCTGCTCTGCCAACTGGTCATCCTGGTGGTCCAAGACGTTGGTGAAGAATCCCTTGACCAGTTCAGCGGTCTCGTCATCGTAGCCGGCGGAGCAGACGATGTTGTAGGTGGTCAAGATGAGCGGGTATGCACCCTCAGCATCGGAAGCGAAGAGAGCCTTGGAGTCAACGACCATGTCATTCTCAGAAGCGGTGTCCTTGAACTCCAGGTTCTCCAGTGCCTTGTTGACGGTATCGTCATTCAGCTCAACCGGGCCGTTGCCAAAGTCGATATTGGCCTTCTTGACACCGTCAGCTTCCTTCTGGTCGGCGAAGCCGGCCTCAACGTAGGTGATAGCACCCTCGATGTTTGCTACCTGGTCAGCAACACCGGCGGAGCCGTTTGCGCCCTCACCTACAGCGTCAGGGAACTGCTTGCCTTCGCCGTCCCAGTTACCAGTGGAGGCGTTGAGGAACTTCTGGAAGTTATCGGAGGTACCGGACTCGTCAGAGCGGAAGATGACGTGGATGTCGGTGTCCGGCAGGTCTGCGCCTTCGTTATCAGCGGCGATGGCCTCGTCGTTCCACTTCTTGATCTCGCCCTTGAAGATCTTGGCAAGGGTATCGGTGGAGAGGTTGATCTCCTGATCACCCAGGTTATAAGCAATGGCAACCGGGCCGATGGTGGAAGGCAGGTGCCATGCGTCGTTGCCATCGCAACGCTCCTTGGCGGCCTCAATTTGGCCGTCGTCTTCCTTCAACGGGGAGTCAGAACCAGCGAAATCTGCCTGGCCGTTGATGAAAGCCTCAACACCCTTACCGGAACCGGAAGCGGTGTAGGACAGGTTTGCGTCTGGGTTGTCCCCTGCGAAGGCGGTGCCGAAGTAGGACATTGCGTTCTGCTGGGAGGACGCGCCCTCACCAACAAGCTCGCCAGCGACGCCGCTGCCGTCGGAGGAACCCGAGGAGTCAGAGGAGGTGTCCTCAGAACAAGCTACGAGAGCGGTAGAGGTAGCGGCCACGAGGCCGAAGATAGCGGCAGAGCGCTTGAAGTTGCGAATCACGGGAAAACCCTTTCCGGTGCAGATCAGAGATTGATTGTCCGAGGAAACCGCATCCCCATAAAAGGGGAACCTACATCCCACGTCCGCTTTTCGGGAGCGGGGTGCAGGTGCGCAGGTGCGGCTTTCTCACAATCAGTAAAGCTAACCGGAAGAATTAACCAGCAGGGTGCCGTGAGGTAAACAATTAATGAACAAGCTAGAAAGGTGACATGACCTTAATCACACTAACCCCAGACGACATGCTCTTCATCAACGGAAAAGCCTAGACGCTTGTAGGCCTTGAGCGCCGGTTCATTGTCCGCTTCCACGTACAAAATGACCCGCTGAGCCCCCTTTTCTACCATGCGGCGCAGGCCAATCTGCAGCAATGGTCCGCCTAATTTTTGGCCACGGTACGCCTCTGCAAGGCCCACCACGTAGACCTCACCAAAACCGGGATCTTCCTCGTCGTGCCACTTTGTCCAGTGGAATCCGGCAAGGGTCGGGTGCCCCTGCTCTTTCTCATCCCAGAAGAACAAGACATCTTGAGGATCGAACCACTCGGCCTCCATGCCGCGGTGCAGGCGCTCTAAATCCCAGCCGCCTTGCTCTGGGTGCCAAGAAAAGGCCTCGTTATTAACACGCAGCCACTCCTGTTCCACGGTGTCCTTACCCCACTTGTCCACTGCCTCGCTGTAATTGGCGGCCTGCAGCGGTAACTCGCCCACTTGTGCCGCACTATCCAGATCCGCGCCATCGATACCCATGACCACAAGGGTGCGGGTGACATTCAGGTCGCGGGAGTTAGCCAGGGCCTGGGCCGGCTTGCCATTGCCATGTGCCCAAGTCTCGAGGTTAGTGGTGGCGTTAGCAGTGGCATCGTAAAGCGCGGTGCCATAGCCTTTACCGCGATAGTCTGGGGCGATAAAAAGCTCCGCGGTGGAATCCTCGCGGCTCGATACGCCAATAGGGGCGCCGTCCAACCAGGCCACCAAGTGCTTGTGGTGCAAGCGCTCATCGCGCAGGCCGTTGAGGAATTGCTCTGAAAGCGGGGCGATGCCATCGGCCTTTTCCGCGTGCGCTGCTAGTTCTTCCAGGGTGCCCGCCAACTCTGGGGAGGCGGGGAGGTTTTCTTCGGTGATATTCATGGTGTCCATGATACGTAGGCTAAATTTGAAGGTGTGAGTGTAGTCAAAGTCGACCGGCGCATTGTGCACGTCCTCATCCTGGTGGGCGTGGTCTTTGCTGGATGGGTGGCCGATGCCTGCGTGGCCATGCATTCTGAGCACAAGATTGCCCAGGAGGTAAAGGAGAACTCCCGGCTGGAAAACTCCCCTCAGGTGTATATCGGCGGCACCCCGTACCTGTTGGCGGCAGGCTCTAAAGAAATCCCCTATTTGCAGGTCAAGGCCCTCGACGTGGAGGTTCCCAAGCTGGGCATGGTCAATGCCTCGACCGTGCTGCGCGATATCACCGTTACCCCTGAGCAGGTAGTAAACGGCGATATTGAAGGCGCACCAGTATCCACGTATTCGCGCGGGATCTCCCTGGACGGCGTTGCGCTGGGACGCCTTTTGGGCATTACCGATCTCTCCATTGCCAACCCGGATGATATTTCGCCCTCCGGCGGCGTTTCTGCCGAGGCGGAGCTTACCGGCACTCTGCCCGGCGATAAGGAAAAATCCACCGCCATGGTCACGCTGCGGCTAGTGGGCCCGGAGTTTCGCATGGAGGTCTACGGCACCGATGATCCGCGCCTCAAGGAGGCGTTTTCCCTCAACTTCGATACGCGCGAGCTCCCCCTGCCGGCGCAGGCCACGATGGTAAGGCTGCAGGGCGGCACCATTTACTTTGAGGTCCAGCGCCGCAATATCAAGGTCCAGATGGCCCAGCTTTCCCCGCTGGAAATCGAGGGTTCGGAGCAACGGGCCGTGGAAGAGGCCGAAAAGAAGGCGGCCGATACCGCCAATAAGGTAGGTCCTGCCCCAGATGAGGACGAATCCTAACGAAGGCGAATAAAGTCCCGCAGCACTTCCTGCACGGAGCGCTGGGCCACCTGCCGCCTGTCTTGCGGCGCGTAGACCTCAATGGCATCGGCCACAGAGGTCAGCGTTACATGGCGGAAGGTCCCCTCGGATTCGCCATCGGCCTGGAAGCGCTGCGGGGTATGGCAATCGAGCTCGACGCGCTTGGCATCATCAAAGCCCAAGGTCTTTTCCTTCACCAGGCGTTTGAGCCAGCCGTGCTTATCGGCACCAAAGAGGTGCAGCAGGCCAATGACCCCACGCACGCCGCTGAGCTTCTCCAGCCCAAAAAGGGCTAGGCCCTCATCGAAGGAATTGCGCGGGTTGGTCACCACCGGCAAGGGGCCCAAGAAAGTCCAGGGGTTGGTATTAGAGGTAAATAAGAGTGGGAAGTCCTTCTTATGGAGCGTCTGCCCCAAACGGGATTCTGCGTACACCGTGATCTGCGGCGGGTTGCGGCGCGCGCGCAGCCAAGCCCGAATAGCCACGTTGAGGTAGCGCAGCGGGGTGGCGGAAAAGCCTTGTTCGCGGGCGCGGTCCACGCGTGCGAGGACGTCCGCGTCCATGCCAAAACCGGCGTTGACGGCAAACCAGCGTTCGTTCCAGGTGCCCAGGTAAATGGTGCGGCGCAGATCGCGCTCTAGCATGCGGGCCAAGACGTGGGTGGCCTCAACCGGCGTATTGGGAAAGCCGAGGGCGCGGACGAAGACGTTCGCGGAGCCGGTGGGAATGACGGCGAGCGCCGGGACCTCGTGCGGGCTGGGGAGATCTTCACCGGCCGACCCCAGCAGGCCATTGACGATCTCATTGACGGTGCCATCGCCACCCACGGCAATGATGACATCATAATCATCCCTGGTCAGCCCCCGGACGATGTCTTCTGCATGCCCTGGGTAATGGGTGAATTTCACCAATAGGTGCATGCCTTCTACGGCCCGCAGGGCGGGTACGATTTGGCGAAAGAGCCCGTTGGATTGCGAGGTCGAATTGGGATTGGAAATCATCAGCGCATGCACAACTGACTAGTCTAGTAGTTAAAGCACCCCCAGCACGACTAGGCTGGACGCCCATGAGCGAAAATACCGAGAACACCAATACCCCGAACGTCGAGACCGCCGCCGCGTCCCACCCGGAAAACACCTCCGGCGCGCTCAATGGCAATGACGCGGTCAACCAGGCCGCCGAGCAGTGGAAGGATGCGGCCAGCCACAATATCCCCGCCATCGAGCTTGGGGATGTCCCCGTCCCCGCAGATACCGCCAATCTGCGCCAGGGCCCTTCGCTGCACGATGGCCTGCTGGGGCTGCTCCCCCTCGTAGGCGTCTGGCAGGGCGAGGGCCAGGCCCACGACACCGATGGCAGCGAATACACCTTTGGCCAGCAGCTGGTCGTCGCCCACGACGGCGAGAATTACCTGACCTTTAGCTCGCGCACCTGGAAGATCGATACCGAGGGCAAGCCGCAAGGCCCGTCTACCCGTGAGACCGGTTTCTGGCGCATCTCCGCCAAGGATGAAATCGAGGTCACCTACACCTCTTCCACCGGCATCGTGGAAATCTTCTACGGCGAGCCCTTCAACGAGCGCGCTTGGCAGCTCGAATCCGCTTCCACCATGGTCACGGAGACCGGCCCGAAGAACCTGGGCCCCGGCAAGCGCATGTACGGCCTCATGCCCAATAACAACCTGGGCTGGGTAGATGAGCGCATAGTCGATGGTGAGATGCGCCCCTACATGTCCGCCGAGCTCACCCGCATCGCAGGCTAAGCAGCTGGCTAAGCCCCTAGCGCGGCATCGATAAGGCCTCGGATTTCTTCCTCGTTATCCGGGGCTTTTAACGTTTTTTCATTCAGCTTGGTCACCCGCACCGCCACGCGCACGGAAGAGACCAACCACACCGAATCGGATTTTTCTAAGTACTCCACCGTCAGCGGCTTGGCCTTGCAGCGGTAACCGCGGTCCTGGGCGTAATCAAAGAGCGCTGCCTGCGTGGTGCCGGGCAAAATGCCGCGGCCGGCGGCGGTGCGCAGTTTCTTTCCCCGCACCGCCACCACGGTGGAGGTAGCGCCCTCTAAGATTTCGCCGGTATCTGGATCCGTCAAGATGAGATCGTCGTAGCCCTTGTCCTTGGCCATGCGCAGCATCGCCATCGTCGCGGCGTAGTTGAGCGTCTTGGCCGGTAGCTCTTCGGCCACGTGCCACAGGCGCGGGCTCGTCATGACGGTGACGCCGGTGGCGCGTTGGCGCAGCGGGACATCGCCAAGCGGCTGCACCGTCACCCACGCGGTGGGCACGCCGGTCGAGGCCCGGCCGCGGGTATAGGTCCAGGTGCATTTGGCATCGGCAAGCTCGGTATCGGCGCCGCAATAATCCGCAATTGCCAGCCGGGTCGCCTCTTCCCACTTATTCATCGGCGGCTCCGGCAGGTCGAGCGCCCGCGCCGAATCGCGGAAGCGCTGCGCGTGACGAGCAAGGTTGGCCGCCTTCCCGTCCCGGACCAACAGCGATTCAAAGATGCCATCGCCGCGGGTCACGGCGGCATCATCGGCATAGACCAGCGGCAGGGAGGGCGAATGCTTGCGCACCGACCCACCAAAAGGTTCCACGACGTAGATGACCGGCTCTTTTCGCGGGGAAGGTTTCATACGCTCGATTATGCCCTACCATCGGTAGATGTGAGTTATTCTTCGCCACTTCTTCAACGCGCCGGTGCCGCCGAGCACCAGGACGCGACTGTACTCGATGCCCAAGGTGTGGCCTGGCACTATGGCAATCCCCTCGGGGAACAGCGTGCGGCCGAGACCAGGACCATCGCCATCGACCGCTCGCAGCGCCGCGTGCTGCGTGTAAGCGGGGCTGATGCGCCGGGATTTCTTAATAACCTGCTTTCGCAGAAGCTTGACGATGCCCCCTCCGGCTTCTCCGCCGGCGCCCTCGACCTGGATATCCAAGGCCACATTTTGCACCACATGGATATCACCCGCGAGGGCGAGGACTTCTACCTCGATCTGCCCGCCGCGCAGTTCGAATCCGCCCAGGACTTTTTTACCAAGATGGTCTTTTGGTCTGAGGTCACGGTCGAGGAAGCAGACATCGCCATCGTGACTTTGCTGGGTGAGGCCGATATTCCTACCCCACCCACCGTGGCTTTTTCCCGCGAGGTGCTATGGCCGGGAATCAAACGCATTGACCTGGGTATTCCGCGCGAAAAATTGGTGGAATCCATGGCTGACCTAGAGGCAGAGGGCGCGCGCTTGGCTGGGCTCATGGCCTTTACTGCCGAGCGCGTGCGCGCCCGCGAGCCGGAGCTGGCCGCCGACTTGGATAAGAAATCCATCCCGCACGAGGTTCCGCAATGGATTAGCCGCAGCGATGCCAACCCCGCCCACGTGCACCTGAATAAGGGCTGCTACCGCGGCCAGGAAACCGTCGCCCGCGTGGAAAACTTAGGCCGCTCTCCCCGCCTCTTGGTGCAACTCCACTTGGATGGATCCGCGCCGGAGAGGCCAAATGTGGGCGATGACATTACATTCAATGGACGTAAAGTAGGTCGCATCGGCACCATCGTGGATGACTGCGATTTCGGCCCCATCGCCTTAGGCTTGGTCAAGCGTTCTGCGCTGGATGCAGGCACATTGAATATCGGCGATACCGCGGCGTCCATTGATGCCTCCTCCATCCCCGAAGATGAGGGCCCTAAGGCCGGGCGCGAGGCGGTAAACCGGCTGCGCGGGCGGTAGATTTTCCACTCATCGGGGGGCCGGTGCGGAATTTTTTCGTCACACGCGCTATTGTGTCTTACAGGAAGATACACAATTGACAAGCCGATGGGGCGCCCAAGAATCCCTGGAGCGCCCTACTAGCCCAAGGGGGTCATGCACATGGGACGCGGACGCGCTAAGGCAAAGCAGACCAAAGTTGCACGCCAGCTCAAGTACAACTCACCCGAGATGGATATCGAGTCCCTTCAGCGGGAACTCGCTGCTCAGCAGGAGGGTGACTCCCACGACTACGAAGAGGATGATCCCTACGCCGAGTATGTCGACGAATGGGATGAGGACAAAGACGACGAGCGCTAATCTTCCGCTCGCCGGATAAATCCACAAAAGGCCTTAGGTTTTTAACCTAAGGCCTTCCTCTTGTACCTAGAAGTTGGAATGTTCGCCGTGCATGATAACGCGCGGTTCTTCGCCGTCTGCTTCGCGGACGCTGCCCAGCTCCCACGCATCGATGTGGCGGGCGGTAAGCATGGCCAGCGCGCGGTCGCGGTCCTCCGGGTTGACCACGGCAATCATGCCCACGCCCATGTTGAAGGTCTTTTCCATCTCTGCCAGCTCAACCTTGCCCATGGAAGAAATGAGCTTAAAGATCTGGCCCGGATTCCACGTGGAGCGGTTGACCTCAGCGCTCAGACCCTCTGGAATAACGCGCTCTAGGTTGCCGGCCAACCCGCCGCCAGTGACGTGGCAGAAGGTGGATACGGAGCATTCCTGCGCCAGTGCTAGGCATTCCTTGGCATAGATGCGGGTGGGTTCCAAAAGCTCCTCGCCTAGCGGGCGGCCGAGCTCTTCCACATAACCATCTAGCGGCATGCCCGCCTGCTCCAGCAGGACGTGGCGCGCGAGCGAATAGCCGTTGGAGTGAAGCCCAGACGAGCCCATGGCGATGAGCACATCGCCCTCGCGCACGTTTTCTGGGCCCAACACGCCATCGGCCTCGACCACGCCGACGGCGGTGGCGGAGACGTCGTATTCGTTCTCCCCCATCATGCCTGGGTGTTCCGCGGTCTCGCCGCCGAGCAGCGCAGCGCCTGCCTGCACGCAGCCCTCTGCAATGCCCTTAACTACCTCGGCTACCTTTTCCGGTACGACCTTGCCCACGGCAATGTAGTCCTGCAGGAAAAGCGGCTCGGCGCCGCAGACGACTAGATCGTCGACGCACATGGCCACCAGATCGATGCCGATGGTGTCGTGCTTATCCATGGCCTGCGCCACGGCGAGCTTGGTGCCCACGCCATCGGAGCCAGCCGCGAGAATCGGTTCTTTGTAATCGCCCAGCTTGAATAGCCCTGCAAAGCCGCCGAGGCCGCCCATGACCTCCGGGCGGGTGGCGTGCTTGGCGTGTGGGGCAAATAGGCTTACCGCGCGGTCGCCTTCTTCGATATTGACGCCGGCTGCGGCGTAGGTGTTGTCACTCATGTTTTTAGAAGTTCCTTAGAAGTTTTTATTCGGTTCCGAGCAGGGTGCGCACGGCATCGGCATTGGGGTTTCCTGCGGGAAGACCCAGGGGATATTCGCCGGAGAAGCAGGCGGTGCACAGCTCGGAGCGGGGCTGCTCGGTGGCGGCGACCATTTCATCGATGGAGACAAAGCCCAAGGAGTCAGCGCCGATGGTCTCGCAGATGGTGGAGCAAATCTCGTCCGGATCATCGGACGGGCTGGCGTTGGCAATCAGCTCGCCGGGCGAGGCGAAGTCGATGCCATAAAAGCACGGCCACTTCACCGGCGGGGAGGCGATGCGTACATGGACCTCGGCGGCGCCGGCCTCGCGCAACATGCGGATAAGCGCGTGCTGGGTATTGCCGCGCACGATGGAATCATCCACCACGACGAGCTTCTTGCCGTCGATGACCTCGCGCAACGGGTTGAGCTTTAACCGGATGCCCAGCTGGCGCAGGGTCTGCGTGGGCTGAATAAAGGTGCGGCCCACATACGCGTTTTTCACCAAGCCGTGGGCGAAGGTGATGCCGGATTCGCGGGCGTAGCCCACCGCGGCCGGGTTGCCGGATTCCGGTACGGGGATGACCAGGTCTGCATCCTCAACCGGGTATTCGCGGGCCAGGCGGCGGCCGATCTCCACGCGGGAGGCGTTGACGGAGCGCCCCTTGATATCGCTATCCGGGCGGGCCAAGTACACGTACTCGAAAACGCAGCCGCTGCGCTTGGCGGGCGCGAAGTTTTCAGAGCGGATGCCGGCCTCATCAATGGCGACGAGCTCGCCCGGCTCGATTTCGCGAATAAATTGCGCGCCACAGATATCCAGCGCACAGGTTTCAGAGGCAACGACCCAGCCCTTGGCCAGCCGGCCTAGCACCAGCGGGCGCACGCCCTGCGGGTCGCGCGCGGCGTACATGGTGTGGCCATCAGTAAAGGTCAAGCAGAATGCGCCCTTCACCCGTGGCAGGAGCTCGCGGGCGGAGTCGAAGACGGAGGTGGTGTCATCGACGCCATCGGCAAGCAGCATGGACAAACACATCGAGTCAGAAACCGATTCCTCGTGCGGCTTAATCAGGCCGCGCTCGACGGCCTCTGCGCGCAGCTCGAGGTAATTGACTAGGTTGCCGTTGTGGCCCAAAGCAATGTCCACGCCCGTCGAGGAGGTGGAAAACATCGGCTGCACGTTGGACCATTCCTTGCCGCCGGCCGTGGAATAGCGCGTGTGGCCCACCGCCACGTTGCCGGTTAAGGCAGAAAGGGTCGATTCATCGAAAATATTGGCCACCAGGCCCATGTCTTTGAAGACGACGATGCGGTCATCATCGCCCACCGCAATGCCGGCGGCTTCTTGGCCGCGGTGCTGGAGAGCAAAAAGGCCAAAGTAGGTAAGTTTGGAGACTTCCTCCCCGGGAGCCCAGACGCCAAAGACGCCACACTCTTCGCGGGGTTCCTCCTCGTTACGATCGTCAAGGTCAGTGATACTAGGAGTATGTACTTCTACCACGGCGTTTATATTAGCGCGTTGGGCCGTCGAAAACTAACGGAATGATGGGCAGCCACTGCGCAATCTCCCCTGAACGCGACCCGGAAGCATCGATGCGACCTGTGTTTTTGACCTCGTCCCAGTCCGTGACACCGGTGGCCAAACGCAGCCAAGTCTCCGCATCCATTTCCACCACATTGGGTGGGGTGCCGCGCGTATGACGAGGGCCTTCAATGCACTGCACCGCAACAAATGGGGGTACGCGCAGCTCCACCGAGTGCCCCGGCGCGTCGGCCTCGAGGGTGCGGGCGGTGCGACGGACGGCATCGGCAAGCAGGGCCCTGCCTGGCTTTTGTTGCCCGTCCGGGTCCTGAATCCAATCCTTGATGGCGATGACTGCCGCGCGCGTGGCAGCGGGATCTACGGGTTTAGGCATAGCCACAGCATAGCTACTGTTATCTTATTGTTTATGTCACCTACTGACGCTGCTGCGGAAACCCAAAAGTCCCCTACCCTGACGCTGCGCTTTATGGCATCGCCAACCGATGTCACCATGGCCGGCGCCCCCGGCATCAACGGCGGGCGCGTGCTGGAGTGGATCGATAAGGCCGCCTACGCCTGCGCCGTGCAGTGGTCTGGGCAGTACTGCGTGACCGCCTATGTGGGCCATATCCACTTCACCCGGCCCATTCCCTCCGGGCACATCGTGGAGGTGCGCTCGCGCATCGCGATGACCGGCCGGTCCTCCATGCACATCATCAACGAGGTGCTGTCTGCTGATCCCCGCGAGGGCATTTTCACCCGCGCCTGTGATTGCCTAGTCATCTTTGTGGCCAAGGATCCCGAAAGCGATAAGACCACCCCGGTTCCCACCTTCGTTCCCGATACCGATGAGCACCTGCGCGTGGCCGAGGCCGCGAAATCCCGCATCGAGCTGCGCAAGGCCATCGAGCTCGAGATGGACAAGCAGACCTACGATGGGCCTTCCGATGCCCCACGCATGGTCAACCGCTTCCTAGCCAAGCCCACCGACGTCAACTGGGGCGGCAAGGTACACGGCGGCACCGCGATGCAATGGATCGATGAGGCCGGCACCGCCTGCACCATGGAGTGGTCCGGCGAGCGCACCGTCGCCGTCTACGCCGGTGGCATCCGCTTTTATAAGCCCATTTCCATCGGCGATCTCATTGAGGTCGATGCCCGCATGATGCGCACGGACCGCCGCTCCATGCAGATGTCCATCCACGTCCGCGCCGGCGATCCCCGCGGCGGCCGCGATAACCTCAAAACAGCCATCCACGCCACCGTGGCCTATATTGGCCTGGACCGCGACGGGCAGCCGCTAACCGCGCGCACCTTTACCCCACAGACGGAAGAAGATATCCGCCTGGCCGAGCACGCCAATATCTTGCGCGAGCTGCGCGGCGAATATTCCCCGAAGCCGCTCATCGTGGCCCCGCACTACCAGCACGTGGATTAAATTTTCAGCACAATTTCTTTTGCGCGGCGCCCGCGCATCAGCGTGGTATTAAATTGGTTACTGAGACCACGCTAGAGAAATGAGTTGATATGTCTAACCCACGCCTGCGCCGCAGGGTGCAGTACTCCGCCGCATTAATTGCCTCCGCAGTGCTGCTGGCCTCCTGCCAGAACCCGGCCAACCAGGAGGATAAAGATGAGGCTTCGGCTACGCCGACGACCACCTCTTCTTCTACCTCCGCAGAAAAGACCTCAGAAGCATCTTCCACGGCATCGAGTTCTAGTTCCGCTACCAGCTCCAGTAGCGCCAGCAGCTCCGCCACTAGCTCTTCCACCACTTCCGCCAAGTCGAGCGGTACCCACGCAAAACAGCGCTCCGAAATCGAAGGACATGTGGTGATGCTTTCTACCGGCGGCACCATCGCAAGCACCCACGATGACAAAGGCGCGGTGGTGCCCACCGTAAAGGGCTCTGATTTGGTAGACCCGCTGTACTCCGAGTTCGACAAAGACAAGCTGGAGCTCGAGGTCAAAGACATTGCCAACCTGGATTCTTCTGCGATGACTTTGGCCGATACCGATAAAGTCATCACTGCTGTACAAGAGCAGCTAGAACGCGATGACGTCGATGGCGTAATCGTCACCCACGGGACCGATTCCATGGAAGAAACCGCTATTGCGCTCGATACTTTCCACGACAGCGATAAGCCCGTCGTACTCACCGGTGCGATGCGCCCGTTCGATGACGATGATCCAGACGGCCTGGAAAACCTCGCTACCACGGTAGAGACCGTCACCAACCCGGACTATGCCGGCCACGGCGCATTCATCGCCTTTGGCGGCAAGGTTATCCCCGCCCGCGGCGCGTTCAAATCTGATACGGAAAAGGCCGATGGCTTTGCTACCAATAGCCAGGAGAAATTCCCAGAACGCCCCGAGCCGCTGAAGTACGCTCCGCTTGGCGATGTCCGCGTGGACATCATCGCCGCCTACCCCGGCGCCCCAGCGGATCTCATTGAGCAATCCTTGGCCAAGGGCGCGCAGGCCATCGTCATAGAGGGCATGGGTTCAGGAAATATCGGCCCCGATCTGGCTACCGCCGCCATGGAAGCCGCCAAGTCCGTTCCCGTCGTGCTTACTACCCGCGTGGATCACGGACCCGTCGAGGGTATCTACGGCGGCACCGGTGGCGGTGCCACGCTTGCCGATGCCGGCGTCATCCCTTCCGGTAACCTCCGCGCACCCCAGGCCCGCATGCTGCTCGCAGCCGCAGTTGCCACGGGAACGGATGCACAGAAGCTCTTTCCAACTGCAAAATGAGGCCGTATACTTTAGCGCGACGCTGAAAGGAGGAAAGCATGGCTGAAATTTTTGACGTTGGGCAATACATAACTGAGCGCATTCCCAACGTGGACAAGCTCAAGCTGTACAAGCTGTGCTACTTCTCCCAAGGCTGGCATCTGGCGTGGACGGGCCGACCATTATTCCAAGCGGAGTTTCAAGCGTGGCGGCACGGCCCTGTTTCCCGTGAGCTGCACATTCAAACCTGGCAGGTAGCGGGGGATGAAAACCCCTGGCCAGTACCCTATGTTCCCGGTGGTCAGTCCGACAATCTCAGCACATACGAACGTGAAGTAGTAGATAGCATCATTGCGTTCTACGGCGGAGTTGAATCGACCCGGCTTTCTGATTTGAGCCACGGCCTTGCCTGGAATGAGCTCCTCCAAGAGTTCTCCCAGGCGATGATCTCCAGCGAGCCCACCCCACGACCTCCGCTACAACCAGCAGAAGTTCTTTTGCCTAATGTTGACCTCGACGGAGACGTGGATGAAATCTTATCCTCACCACTGGCCAAGGAAATCGAACAAGACTGGTGGGAGACTTTCCGGATTCTCGCTGACCGTTAACCAGACGGGTTTGCGGCAAGAATTGATCATCCTGGCTCATGCCGCCCTGTTCAATAACACGGCAATTGCGGTCTAGGCAGCGCCAACGACCACTTGCCATACCGCCACGAGGTGCACCACTGCCGCCGCGATGGTCGCGGTGTGGAAGTGCTCGTGATAGCCGTAGTAGCGCGCATTACGTCCGGGCCACTTAAAGCCATAGACCAGCGCACCTACGGAGTAAACCACGCCGCCGGCCAGCAATAGCCAAACCACCGCTGCACCGGCATCACTCCACAGCGTGGGTAGTAGCGGCAGCACCAACCAGCCCAGCGCTAGGTACACCACGACGTCGAGCCACCGCGGATGCTCAATCCACACCAAGTTCAAAATCACGCCCAAGATAGCGCCCGCCCACGCAATGGCCAGCATCCACGCGGCCTGCGCTGGGGATAACGCAATCAAACACAACGGGGTGTACGTAGCGGCAATGAACACCGCAATCGTGGCATGGTCCGCCCGCCGCCACCACCGCACCGCCCGGGGGCTAGCCCACGGGTAGCGGTGGTAGAGCGCCGAGACGCCAAAAAGCCCCACCAAGCCTAGGCCATAAACGGTAACGCCCAGACCCTGCCACCAGTGCAGTGTCATCCACGCATATGTGATGAGAACGGTGGAGGCGATCACCGATAGCAACGCCGCCAACGCATGACCCCATCCACGGGTCAGCGGCCGCTCGCCACGATCCGCCATCCAATAGGTGCGCTGCACCAAACCTTCTTTCAAGGGATGCTCCCCCGCCTCTTGAGTTCCTTCAACATGTATCTGAGCCACAGCGATACTTCTTTCTCCCACCAGAGCTAAGTTACGTTACCGTAAGTCTACTGAGGGGAGTAAAGAGCTTCAAGGAAAAGGAGAATCTAATCCTTTTCGCCAGAATCCAGCCCGTCTACGATTCGCACGGTTTCCATTGCCACACGAGTAACCTTGCCAATTAAATCGACGATATAGCACGGGTTGCCTACTTCATCGGCCCAATCATTCGGGTCATTCTGGATTCCGGAAGCATCATCCGTTTTATCCCGGTACCGGTCAATCAACCATGCCAACGCCGAGCGCGAGCCGAGCATGTACTGGTCCGCTTCCGCCGGAATACCGGAAATGGTCACCTGCTCGTTGTAGATCAGCTTCGTCATATCATTGACGTTCTTGCCCGTTTCCGGATCCTTGCGCTTGGCCCACTTCATCTTGTCCACACGCCAAGTCTCCCGGTCAGCCTCATCGCCCTTGACCTGAATATCCAGCGGCCACGGTTCCACGGACTCATAATCTACGTGCAGCGCCATCAGTTCTTTGCCGGCCGCAGCAAAGTTATCGAACTCCGCACGCGAAGACGGTGTTTCAATATGAGGCAACACCTTCTTCAAATCCACTGCATACTGAGTGCGGTAGTTAGGGTCATGGAGCTTGCCATAGACAAAGTGGAAGATGTCATCACCAGATACATCACTGCCCAGAGCATCTCGGTAAATCTGCTTAATTTCATCGGTGATGTTGTCAACTCGCACATACCCGTCAATGACCTCGCCAATCTGCCCGTAGACACTGGCTTCATCTCGCTTAACGACGTTTCCTTCACCGAAGAGACTTCCATCTTCAGTATCTACCGAAGTCCAGGTAAAACGAGGAAAGAACTGGCCCGATCCTGATCCGCTAAGGCATAAATCAGGAAGTAAGTCAGTAGCAAGTGCATTGAAGTCGCGAGATGCACTACTAGCTGCCGGAAGATAGAAACCAATATTTTGATGCAAAGGTGTTGGGAAGATCGACGGCAGTTGATAACGCTCATGGTTTAGAAGGACATCAAAATAAACAAACTGAGAGCAGAAAGGTCGATACAGCCCAGTAACAACCCTGGAAATATCGAAATCGAATTCTTTATTTTGGTAGGCAGAATTTCTTAATGACCGACTCCATTTAATCTCCTTAGAATCAGCAAATTCAGGTTTACGTTTTAAGTAATCCGATACCTGTGCTTCGCCTTTTCCTCTCGTATGATTATTCTGACTATGGAATGCTTCACGGGTTCGCTCGTATGCCCTCCCTAAAGTTTCTACCTGACGCTCAATCTGATCTTTATTAAACGAATAGACCCAAACATCCCGGTTCGTCTGCAATCCAGCGGAAAATGTCGAAAAAATACGCGTTGATTTTCCCTTTTTCTCACCAACTACGGGCCATTTTTCAAACTCCTCGGATCGTTGGTTTAGCCAATCACCCTGTTTATTAGGCTCAATGGGTCGCCATTCAATGGTTTCAATCGCGGAGGAATCTACGATCTCGAGCTTTTCTTCAGCAGAGAGGTAGTCGCCGATATCTCGGTAGTACAGCTGAAAACCGGACTTTGTTGAATCCTTGATACCAACCATGACTGCAATGGTTGTGCGACCACCATCCCGGAAGACGTTTCCGGACTCTTTACGGCGCTGTTCACCTGCTGTGCGAGCATTTCCGCGCAAGTTAAATAAATAAAGATCGGTGAAGTCCTCAGCCATCGACAATCGCACGCCGTCGCCGGTATTACCGTCAATCCAGCCGCCGTTTGATACAAATGCCACGATTCCCTGGTCACCGATGCGGTCGGTGGCCCATCGGAAAGCGCGCAGGTAGGAATCGTACAAGGAATTCTTATTGGTAGCCGTGGACTTAGCCGCGTAGGTATCCGCAATGCGTTTATCCAGGCTCGGGTACTTCTGGTTGGCGTTGAGATCATTCGCCGATTTTTGTCCCGCAGAATACGGCGGATTGCCAATCACGACGTTGATCGGCGCGTTCTTCTGGCGCTCGATAGTGGCGTTGTTTTCGCGGAAGATGTTGAGGTCTGGAACATCGCCTTCTTCGTGGACCTGGAAGGTATCGGCAAGCGCGATATTCGTGAACGGTACATATTCCGGAGCCGGCTCGTCGTTGCGCTGCGCGGTCTCCTCACGCAGGGCGTTGTAGGTGGTCTCAATATTAACGGCAGAGACGTAGTACGCCAGCAACATGATCTCGGTGGCGAATAGTTCATTGGCATATTTGCGCGCCAGGTCTTCCGGCTTGATGAGGCCAGATTGCAGCAAGCGCACCATGAATGTCGAGGTACCGGCGAAGGGATCGAGGATGCTCACGCCTTCATCGCTAAGCCCCTTGCCAAAGTGCTTGCGGGAAACCTCATCAGACGCACGCAGTATGAAGTCCACAATCTCTACTGGGGTATAGACAATGCCGAGGGCCTCGGCCTGCTTCTTGAAGGCCTTGCGGAAGAAGCGCTCGTAGAGTTCCTTAATCACTTGCTGCTTACCGGAAGCGGAGGTCACCTCAGACGCGCGAATGCGCACGGATTCGTAGAACTTCTCCAGCGATTCAGTCTCCGTGTCTAGGTTGGCCTTGGATAGAGCTGCCACCATCTTCTCCATGACCTGGGCTACCGGGTTGTGGGTAATGAAATCATGGTTTTCAAAGAGGGCATTGAACACCGGTGCAGTAATCAGGTGTTGCGAGAGCATAGAGATGGCATCATCAGCCGAAATGCCATTGTTCAAGTTATTGCGCAGGCCCTCAACAAACTCGTCGAATTCTTGGCGCAGGTCGTTATCGGCGTTTTCTACCAGCGCGGTAATGCGGGTAATTTGATTTTCTGCAATAGTGGCAACGTCATCGGCCCAGTCCTCCCAATAGGTGCGGGTGCCGACCTTATCCACCAGCTTGGTGTAGATGGCCTCTTGCCATTGCTCCAAAGAGAACAAGGCAATCTGCTGGGTCATTGCAGAAGAATCTTCAAAAGCCTCAGTGGACTTGGTGCGTTCCGCATCCTCCAGCTTTTCTTTATCGCTTTTCTCCTTGTCCCCAGGGACATGGTTGACATCAATGGGCAGTTCTTCTTGCGCGTTGGCTCCGTTGAGCGCGATGGAATTGATCTTGGCGTTAAAGCGATCATCGTGTGCACGCAGCGCGTTAAGGATCTGCCAGACCACCTTGAAGCGCTGGTTATCATTGAGCGCCTCCGAGGGCGAGACATCTTGCGCGACGGCGACCGGCAAGATGATGTAGCCGTAATCATTGCCCGCAGATTTACGCATTACACGGCCCACGGACTGGACCACATCCACCATGGAATTGCGCGGGTTGAAAAAGATCACCGAGTCCAGCGCAGGCACATCCACGCCTTCCGAAAGGCACCGCGCGTTAGTCAGTATCCGGGCTTCATTTTCGGCCGCGGGCGATTCAATCCAGGACAGTTTGGTGCCGCGCTCCATGGCGTTCATGCCGCCATCGACGTGCTGGGCAGCGACTTGAAGATCAACATTGGTCAAGGAGACATCATTAAGCACCGCCTTATCCTTCAGCAGCTCCTGGTGAGTCCTAATCAGGGAAGGAAAGCTCTCCGCAATCTGGGTAGAGGTCTTAATATCCTTGGCAAAGGCCACCGCGCGCTGCATGGGGGTTGGCGTTTTCATCGAATCCACCCTTCTTTCCTTGCAGCTCACCAGAACGTTTGGCCAAGCCATTCCACGCACCGATCATGGCGGAAGCGAGCGAGAGGTTGATCTGGTTGTCTTCGCTATGAGCCATAGCGTTGGCAGCCACGGATTCATCAACGGTCATGACCAAGACCTTGTAATCCGTAAGCAAGCCTTTGTCCACGGCCTCGCTAAAGCCCAGCCGGTAGAACTCGGGGCCATAGATGCCCTCATCGTCCATAGAGGTCAGCTCGGCAGAGTGCTCTGCGGCCTTGCCTTTCACGGCGTCATCGAAAAGCCGCGGCGTTGCAGTCATGTACAAACGCTTAGAGGCCTTGATGTAGTCCGCGTCGTGCACGCGCACGAAGTTACTGGAATCCTCGCCGGCCAGGGTGATGCCGGTGGTGCGGTGGGCCTCATCGCAAATAACCAGGTCAAAGTCATCTAGGCCCTGCTGCTGTGCCTCGTGCACTGCCGCCAAGGATTGATAAGTGGAAAAGACGATGTTGAGCCCCTTGGCGCGTTTTCCAGACTCAAAACGCCGCGCAATATCCGCGCCCTCAGTAGAGACGGGAACTTCCAAGTCATAGACCGCGATATCCTCAGCTTTCTTGGATACCTTCGAATCCGAGCACACCGCGAAGGCGCGCATATCGAGGCGCCCTTGCGCCGTCCATTCCTTCAACGTCTGCGAAAGCAGCGAGATAGAAGGAACCAGGAACAGGATGCGCGCCTTGCCTCCCCTATCTTCGGCCACGCGCTCTGCGAGGCGCAGCGCAGTAAACGTCTTGCCGGTACCGCAAGCCATGATGAGCTTGCCGCGGTCATGCGTCTGAAATCCCTCGATGGCCTTGTCGATAGCCGTTTGCTGGTGCGGGCGCGGCTCGAAGGTCTTGCGCTGCGAGAGGTTGATTTGAATATTTTTATCCTGCACCTCGGAGCCTGGGAAGGCGACGTCCCAGTTAATGGGCGATTCCGCGATGGCAGAAATACCAATGCGGCTGGTGGGGATAATCTGGTTGGCCAATGCTTCCTCGGCGTGCGACGACCAGTGTTCCGTAGTGGAAATGATCATCCGGCTGCCGAAATGCTCGCGGCCATGTTCCGTTTCAAAGGAATGCCCCGAGGCCTCGAAGAAGGAGTCCAGGTGCGACTTCTGAATGCGCGCAGTGGACGCATAGAATTTGCACTGGATAGCGGTCCACGTCCCGTCATCGCGGCGGCGGGCCACCAAGTCGATTCCGGTATCGACTTTGCCGCCGTTATAGCGCCAGTCAGTCCACCGGCTGACCTCATCAAACTGTGCTTTGAGAGTGGGATCAGTCTGAAAATAGTTGACCATCAACTTTTCAAAGGCGATGCCATACTTCGCCTTTGGTTGGTTTTCGCGCAGCTGTTCCAGGACCTCAGAGAACTTTGACATAGAAACATTATGCCTGAGGGTGCTTCAGGTTTCCTTCGTTATTGCTGCATTTCGCTAGCTGTAGCCCGATGAAATGGCTTACTCAAGTGGTCAGCCCCGTTTACATAGGGAAACGATTGCCCAGGGCTGGATATATCTTGAGTCTTTACGCGTTTTAGTCCTTGCGCCCGTCCGCATAGTCCACAAGGAAGCGCAAAAAATATTGAGCCGGATCAGAAAGACGATTCTGCGCACTCCACACCACCCGTAGCGGCCGGTCAAAGCTGATTCCCACCACCGGAACCTCTACGTATTCACCTGTGGCCAGCTGTGGCTCCACCGCTCGCCGTGCGATAATCCCCGGCGCACCCAGAGCTCCTATCGCAGTACGTTGAGCTCCCAGAGACCCGAACTCCCCTGCCGGCGGGGCGAGCGTTCCCAGAATATCCGCCACCACTTCTCGTGTGCCGCTTCCCTGTTCACGCAGCACCAAGGGCGTGGATTGCAGCTCCTCCTTCGTCACCGGAGCTACCCTCGTTTCCGATGCAGACGCTGAGGGGCTCGCTGGCTGATTGTGATTGTGTGGCTTCGCCCAACGATGTTCTGCGGGGACAACAACCACGAGTTCATCGTGTCCGACCACACGCTCGTGCAGTTCGTGGGCCACCCAGTGGCCCTCAATAATCGCTAGTTCTGCCCGGCCTTCAACCACGTGGCGCTGCGCCTCTCGGCTGTTGAGCTGGCGCATGTGCAGATAAGCGTGTGGGTGAGCGCGTTGGTAGGCCGCGGCCCAGCGGGGGTAGTCCACTTCGGCCACAGTATGAGAAACCACCAAGTTAATATCCTCGGTGGCCCCAACCCCAACGGCTGTTTCGAGGCCACGCGCGCATTCGTTCAGGGCGCCTTCTAGCCCCTCGAGCACACGGACGACTTGGTTGCCTACTTCTGTGACGGAACTACCGCGGCTCCGCGCCAAAAAATGCGACTATTGAGGCGTTTTTCAAACTTGGCGATGCGCGTACTAACCGTTTGTTGAGAGACATTCAGGTGTTTCGCAGCCTGGTTCATACCCCCATATCGAGCTACAGCAAGGACAGCATCAACTGTGAAAGCATCGGGAACGTAGCTGCGTCGAACGGGAGAGAATCCATTGTTACCATCTTCTCGTGAGGGGTACATTCATTCATTGTAACCCCGTTCGGATTATGCGCTCTCCCGCGCATTTCAAGCAGTGCCTAACCTGAAAAATATGTTAAAGGTTCGCAATGAGATAGAACTTCCTCCGCTGGGTCCTGGCTGGGCCGGAGCGGTAATGGGGCTCGGAATCTCCTCGTCTCTCATCGATGCTCACCTGAGCCCAACCCTGGGCCACCTTCCCGCAGAAATCATGCTCGGCGTCGCAACGCTTGTCGCCCTAGCGCTCTCAATAAGTTTCATTAAGTACCGTAAGCCAGGGTTTAACGCCAAAGCCATGCCTGCGTGGGGCATGGTCTCCATGGGCATCCTGGCTTTGGGGAGTGCCTACTCCCTCATCTTGGATGCCTGGCTGATCCACACTGTGTGTTGGGCAATAGGAGGCGCTCTTAGCGTAATTACCTGTATAAAGTATCTAAAGTTCCTTGTTCTTGAACGCCCCGACTCTCCGGCGTTTACCTGGGGACTGCCACTAGTAGCGCCCATGGTTACTGCAACTTCCTCGGCGCAGCTGGCACCGCATGCAGGTGAGTGGGGTTCGATTGTCCACGGTATTGGCGTGTTCTGCTTTTTCCTGGCTTTGGTCACAGGACTGCCCATGTTCGTCCTCGTTTATCGGCAAACCTTTCCCACGGTTCTCACTAGCTTGGTTGCCACCACCTGGATCCCACTGGGTCTTGTCGGCCAATCCACCGCGGCAGCGCAACTACTCGCCGGCGATCAATGGCACTTCCGCGCCATGGTCTACGGTGTCGCGATGCTCAGCGTCGGTGTCCCTCTATCGATCTATGCAATTATCAAGCATTGGGGAACAGCCCTTGGTAACACCCCAATGTCCTATAACCCCACGTGGTGGGCCAGCACCTTCCCCGTGGGCACCTGCTGCCTCGGTACACAGACCTTATCCACGCAACCCGCCGCGCTCGAGTGGGGTATGGGGTGGATGAATACCGTCAGCGCCGCCCTGCTAATTCTGCTCCTCCTCCACGTCACCTGGGCAGCTTTTGGAGCCATCAAAGTCAGCACTCTGAACCACGGGCACTCTTCCCTTCAGGCGGCCTAAACACGAAACCAAGGTTTACAAACCGATCATTGTTTCTTCGGGTCGTGCTCGCTGAAAAACGCGGGCATCGCCTGGAGAAGATGCTGGTTCCACACCCCGTGCGCGCTAAGGGCGGAAGCATGATCGGCGTGCGGACGCACATACTCGCTAAGCTCGATGCCTTTCTGGTGCGCTAAGCGGCGGAAATCATCATAGCTTTCCGGTGGAACAAGGCGGTCGTGGTCACTACGCACGATCATGATAGGCGGCATATCCGAGGTCAGATGCGTAGCTGAAGTCACGAAGTCCGCGCGGTCTGGATATTCCTTAGGCGTTCCACCCAGGTATTTCTCCACGGTATCGCGGGAGCCCTGCCCGGCATAGGGGTCGTCAGAATCATAAATGTGACGCACATCCAAGGCCGGTGAATCCGCATAGACGGCGCTGGGAACAGCCGGCGTGCCGGGACAGTCGGTGGAAGGCAGCTGGGTGGGGTGTGCGGCGGCATCGGCAGTCGCGTTCAGGACCAACTGCCCACCGGCGGATTCACCATAGGTAAAGAAGCGCTCCGGGTCGCCGCCATAATCTGCGGCATGGGCGTTGACCCAGTTCATCGCGCAGCCCACCTGCCCCGCCGCGACCTTCCACGTGGGCTGTTCCCAGCTAGACAACGTGTAGTCAATAGATAATACGAGGTAACCGCGCTGGGCCATCTGCCGCATATTGAAAGCCTGAGAGCGCTTAGTCATCTGGTCCCAGCCGCCGCCGTGGACATACATCATGACTGGGTGGGGCCCACTTTCTTGTGGCGTGTAGATATCCAAATCTAGATCGTCGCCGTGGAAGGAATCGTAGGCCACCGTATGGTCGGGGCCTTCGTCGGTGCTTTCCACTCCGGCCCAGCTAAAGGCAGCGGGAATATCAACATCGGTTCCCTGCCCCTTCGCGGCGTGAATCTGCGTGCCGAAAAGCACAAGCCCGGCGATGAGGGCGATCGCCGCGAATGCACCCGGCACATAGCAGCTGCGCGAGGCGAATCTTCCTAACACCGCAAGCAGCAAGAGAATAAGGGAAAAGATAATCACCGGCCCTACGTACTGAGGCCCGATAAGTGCGCCCGCGCCCCAATACGGGATATGCGGCGTAAACGGCGCCACCGCAAGCCACAGCGCGAGGAAAGCTACAAGCGCAAGCGGGACGGATAACAGCCGGGCGACGATCTTCATACCGGCAACGGTAGTCCTAGTTTCTGGGAATGCGTGGTGGAGATTGCAGCTCCAGTGGGCGTATTTTTTCTATGACGTTTCACTGCACTCTGCGGCTAACGAGAGTCTCTAAAACTCCTTGTCTCCACACCAGTGCCCGCGCTGATAAAGAAGCGATCTCGGAGCTCTTCATTATCTTCGTCAGCCCCCGCTTCTTCCCAACACGCAGCCAAAAGATCGGTACCAGAATTGAACCCATAAGCTGCTGACACTGGGTCAAGCCGCTTTGCCAAGCTCTTTAATCGAACGCCTTCTTTTCGCAAGGAGTCCACGACGAGAGTCGCCAAATAATTGAATTCCATTATTTGGGAGGCCAAGTCCTCCACCGTCTTTTCTACTGAGGTTACGGGCGATCCGTCGATATTTTCTATATCCCCGACTTCTATCTCTCGATCGTCATAAATGTGGATATCATTCTGACTGGTTTGTTTCCGCAAGGAAGCCGAGAAAGTCTGTGTATTCGGAATCAAATCACCAATGCTATGGATAAGTGCTGCGGACGCATGAGACACAACGATCTTATTGTCGGCGTCTATACGTTCTACCGCAAATAGGTTTGGTTCAAGGGATATCCAGGCTTCCCTGACATCCGTTAATGGACCAAGCTGAACTGAGGGAAGAAAGTAGATGCCCCTGCGTGCGCGCGTTAGAATCTCGCTCCCTGCCAAGCGATTTATGTGGAGGCGAGAAATACCTTCGCGTTGAGCCTGAGCCGTAGTGATAATGCCCCACTGATTTGCTGCTAAGGATTCTAGCTGCGCCAGAATTTCTACAGCTTTCATTTCGACACCGAACCCCTCTACCCTTAACCTCCTTCTTTACTTGTATCAACCTGAGGGATACAAGTAAAGACGGATTGAGTACCTACGTTGCACAGCCTTGAAGGCAAAAAGCCCGGCTGAAGCCGGGCTTGAGCTAGGCGATGCCAGAGGCTGGCTTACTCCGCAACAGAATTAGCGCCCACGACGGCGTAGCCGAAGAGCTCAGGCAAGGTGGAGAACCATGCCTCAACCAACTGAGAGATGGCCACGGATTCGCCACCCAAGGTAAGCGCACCAGTTTCGGTGGTCTCACCCACGATGGCCGCGATGGCGGCGCCCTCGTGCACGGCGGAGAGATCGAAATCGAGGTCGAGGTCGGCGGCATCGGCAAGCGCGTTCAGCACCATATGACCGGCCGTGGGCATACATCATCACTGAGTGGGTACCAGAATCATTGGGTGGATAGCGGCCGAGCAACGATCTTCAAGTCCTCGGTTCCGGAAAGACGTGGTGGCGGCTTTAGTGGAGAAACCCCCTACTAACTAGCCTTTTTGAAGGAAAGGCGGCGGTCTCGCAGAGGCAAGGCGTCCTTCCGGCTTAGCTCCGCGATACATAGTGCGATTACAAAGCCCACCAAGACGATCAATGAGGACCATGACAACCACATTTCAGAATCTGCCTTGGCCAGCGGTGGGAATGAGAAGAGACCCAAGACCGGCACAACATAAATGATGCGATTCTGCCCGCGGGCCAGAACGCCCAGCAGTGGCAATACGGCGCACAAGACGTAATGGTCCCACAAGATATTGGAGGTAGCCGTAAGAACCGTAAAGATGCCGACGGCAGCAATGCGCCACGGCTCCTGTGACCGCAAAGCGGTAATAATAACCAGCGCAATCAATGCCAGGGCTACAAAAGGCGGAATAAGGCTGGCAGCCAGTGAAGGATCATGAACGATAGTGACAAGAATGCTGTCATCTTCAACCCGATTGGTGCTCAGTTGGGAAGCAATCGACCCGTTGACAGGAGCGACCATTATTGCCGCCTTGATGTCCTGCAGGGTATCCCACCAAGAGGTAAACACGTCCCAGCCAGAAACGACGATTGAGTAGAGCACAGCAACGGCTCCTGTCCCGAGTGCTACCAATCCCGCTTTGCGCGCCCGCGGAAAGACCACACAGATGAGCACGAGGATAATGGGGGTTAGCTTTACTGCAGATACAAGTCCTAGTGCAATTCCTGCGCGTACTGGGTGCACGCGAGCAGCAGCAAGGCCGTATGCAACGCCCGCAAAAATCAGCGGGCTCGTCTGGCCAAGAAATAACGATGATTGAAAAGCTATCGATGCCCAGCCCAAGAGGATTCCGAAAAGCAAGGTAATGGTCGCTATCTCTTCCTCAAACCACAAGAACCAGGCGGAGACTATCAGCACCACCAACGCCCAACCGGAAGCAATCGCGAGCAATATCACGGAAACATCAAAACTCATGACTCGCACGACCAAGCTCATCACATCCGCGAGAAATGGGACGTGAACATAAGGGTGCGGGAATTCAGTGACATCAGAGTGGGCGATGGTGTCTAACCACACATCACCACGTGGCAGTGCGAAATCGCGTTCATCGATTCTATATAAATGCTCCCGATTTCCATCGCGGACGAGCAATCCAGCAATCCATAGCGCACCCCAGTCACCGTAATTCAGTTTTCCGGCGGAAATTACGGCAACCACGAGGCCAAACACCAGCCCAATACCATGGTGGTACCACCGCAGCACTGTTGTTGCGGGCGCGGAGGCTTGATGGCGGGAATGCGCGCTCATGGGACTCCTAATATAAAAATTACGATTCGAGACAGAGAGAAAGGGCGATGCTCATTGGGCAGCGACCCCGACCATCGAAGATAGTCTAAATGCTCCTCAAGCCCGGCCAAAGCCGGGCTTGAGCTAAGCGGTGACAGGGGCTGGCTTACTCCACAACGGAGTTAGCGCCCACGGCGTGACCGAAGAGGTCAGGCAAAGTAGCAGACCATGCCTCAACCAACTGAGAGATGGCCACGGATTCGCCACCCAAGGTAAGCGCACCAGTTTCGGTGGTCTCACCCACGATGGCTGCTGGGATGCCAAGCTCAGCGGCACGGGCGAGCACCTTATCGGCGCGGTCAGCGGTGGTGGCCACGAGCGCGCGGGAAGCGGACTCGGAGAAGGCCGCGGTGAAGGCGTCCTCGTGCAAGGCGGTGAGATCGAGGTCGAGGCCGAGGCCGGCGGCATCGGCAGGCGCACCGGCACGCTTGGCCATCTCAAAGGCGGCAACGGCCAGGCCGCCCTCGGAGACATCGTGCGCGGCGGTGAGCAAATCGTTGCCGTCGAAGAAATCCGCGAGGCGCTTCTCATTGGCCATGTCCACCTGCGGCGGCAAGCCGTTGAGGTTGTCCTTATCGGCGCCCTCGGCGCTCACCAGCTGCCAAATGGAACCGCCAAACTCATCCTTGGTCTCACCCAAGGCGATGAGGACTTCCTTCTCATTGACGGTGCCCAAGTTATTGCCAATGGCTTGGTGCACATCGTCGATAACGCCGAGCACGCCCACGACAGGGGTGGGCAGGATGGGCTCGGAGCCGGTCTGGTTGTAGAAGGAGACGTTGCCGCCGGAGACGGGGATGGAGAGTTCAACGGCGGCATCGGCAAGCCCATGCACGGATTCGCGGAACTGCCACATCACGTCCGGGTTTTCCGGCGAACCGTAGTTCAAGCAGTTGGTAATCGCAACGGGCTTCGCGCCGGTAACCGCGACGTTGCGGTAGGCCTCCGCCAAGGCCAGGCGCGCGCCCATGTTCGGATCCAGCTTGGTGTAGCGGCCGGAAGCATCGGCGGAAACGGCGACACCGCGGCCGGTCTCCTCATCAATGCGCAGCACACCCGCGTCCGCGTGGTGGGACTGGACGGTATTGCCACGCACGTAGCGGTCATACTGATTCATGATGAAATCGCGCGAGCACAACGAAGGCGAGGAAATGAGCTTCTGCAGGGATTCCACCAGGCCGCGCTTGTCCGTGCCCTGGTATTTCTGCAGCTCATCCTGCCACTCGGGGCGGGCGTAGGGGCGCTCGTAGACGGGTGCTTCATCCGCGATGGTGCCAGCCGGCGCATCGACGACGACCTCACCCTGGTGGCGGATGACCAAGTGGTCACCTTCAGTAACCTCACCGATTTCGGCGCAGGTGACCTCCCAGTGCTCGCAGATTTCGCGGAACTTCTCCACGTTTTCCGGCGCCACGACGGCGCACATGCGCTCCTGGGACTCGGAGGCAAGGATTTCCGCTGCGGTCATGTTTTCCGCGCGCAGCGGTACCGCATCGAGGTTGACCTCCATGCCGCCATCGCCGGAAGCTGCCAGCTCAGAGGTGGCACAGGCCAGGCCAGCGCCGCCCAAGTCCTGGATGCCCACCACAACGCCGGCGTGGTAGAGGTCCAGGCAGCATTCGATGAGCACCTTTTCCGCGAAGGGGTCGCCCACCTGCACGGCCGGCAGCTTCCGCTCCGCGCCGTCCTCAAAGGTATCGGAGGCCAGCACGGATACGCCGCCGATGCCATCCAGGCCGGTGCGGGAGCCAAAGAGCATGACCTTATTACCCTTGCCGGAGGCGAAGGCGAGTTTCAGGTCATCGACCTTGAGCGTACCCACACACAGGGCGTTGACCAGCGGGTTACCGGCATAGGTTTCATCAAAGACGGTCTCGCCGCCAATATTGGGCAGGCCCAAGGAGTTGCCGTAGCCGCCCACGCCAGAGACGACGCCGGGTAGCACGCGCTTGGTATCGGGGGCATCGGCAGGCCCAAAGCGCAGCTGATCCATCACGGCGATGGGGCGCGCCCCCATGGCCATGATGTCGCGGACGATGCCGCCCACGCCGGTCGCCGCGCCCTGGTAGGGCTCCACATAGGAGGGGTGGTTGTGCGATTCCACGCGGAAGGTCACCGCGTTGCCATCGCCGATGTCCACCACGCCGGCGTTTTCACCAATGCCGGCGAGGATCTTCTCCCCCATCTCCTCCGTCATGGTCTCACCAAAGTAGCGCAGGTGCGTCTTGGAAGACTTATAGGAGCAGTGCTCGGACCACATCACGGAGTACATGGTCAGCTCCGCGTCGGTGGGGCGCCGGCCCAGAATATCGTGGATGCGCTGGTATTCGTCATCCTTTAGGCCAAGCTCAACGTACGGCTGCTTTTCATCCGGGGTAGACTGCGCCTTGTCTACGGTGTCATTAGAAACGGTCATGTAGGTGGCCTCCTTAAACCGCCGGCGCTTCCGCGACGGCCTTGATGGCGGATACGAATAGTCCCAATCCGTCGGTGGATGGGCCGGTCAGCGGGTCAATGGCGTGCTCTGGGTGCGGCATGAGGCCCACGATGCGGCCGGACTCATCGCTTACCCCAGCAATGCCATTGATGGAGCCGTTGTAATTATCGGTATAGCGAAAGACCACGCGGCCTTCGCCCTCGATACGGGCGATATCGTCATCGCCTGCCTGGAAGCGGCCCTCGCCGTGCTTGGCGGGCACTAAAATCTTTTGGCCTTTTTCAAACTCGCTGGTCCAGGCCGTGGTGGAGTGCTCCACCTCCAGGTAAGTATCGGTGCAATGAAAATGCAGGCCCTTATTCCGGGTCAATGCGCCCGGCAAGAGGCCTGCTTCAGTCAAGATTTGGAAACCATTGCAAATGCCGAGTACCGGCATTCCTGCCTTAGCGCGGTCGATAACGCTGCGCATGACGGGGGCGAGCGCCGAGATAGCACCCGAGCGCAGATAGTCACCATAGGAAAAACCGCCCGGCACGACTACCGCGTCCACGCCGCGCAGATCAGCATCCGCGTGCCAGAGGTTAATGACCTCGGCGCCGGCGGTGCGGGCTGCGCGGGCGGCATCCACATCATCCAGGGTGCCGGGGAAGGTGATTACTCCGATTTTTGCGGTCACTTACTTGACCTCCAGCTGCGTAACCTCGTAGTCCTCGATGACGGTATTAGCCAGCAGCGTTTCTGCTACCTTATCCAGTTCCTCTGCGGTAACGGAATCATCTACCTCGAGTTCGAAGCGCTTTCCTTGGCGCACATCGCTGACACCGGATACTCCGATGCGACCCAATGCGCGGACGACAGCTTGGCCCTGCGGATCCAGAATTTCCGCCTTGGGCATGACATTGACAACTACACGAGCCATGAAATTTTTGCCTTACTGTATGGGGCTTAGGTCTGCCCGATTCAGTGTAGTCATACCCCCGCCCAATCCCTAGATATACCCCCACTGCAGGGTTTTCACCCCGGTAAAGCAAACTCCGCGTAAATTACCACCAACAGGAAAACGAATTTTGCGCGGCACCCAGGTTTCACAGCCTGCTCGCGCGAAACCCGCCCAAAGCGGTCCCGGGTACACCGATTGTTCAGCGAGTAAAAATAAAAGGCGTCCATGACAACTTTCTCTATGATTAAGGTGACTTCTATGGCTCTTCGCCGCCTTGGCAGGGTAGCCCTCGCTGCCGGTTTCTCCACCCTCTCCCTATCCGTCGCGGTTCCTACCGCCTTGGCCGCCCCGGATAATTCCACCGCGGTCATCTCTGAGGTCTACGGCGGTGGCGGAAACAAGGGCGCGAGCTTTTCCAATGATTTCATCGAGCTTTATAACCCCACCGATGCCGCGATCGATCTCACCGGCTGGTCCGTGGAGTACTTTGCCTCCAACGGCAATAGCGGCGGCAAGATCACCCTGTCCGGCACCATCGCTCCCCACGGTTACTACCTAGTACAGGCTGCCGCCGGCAATGGCCAGGCCCAGGCTCTTCCCGCCCCGGATGCAGAGGGCAAGGTCAATATGTCCGGCACGAAGGGCTCGGTGCAGCTTGCCGATGCCACCGGTAATACCATTGACCTCATAGGTTACGGTGCCGCCTCCAAGTCTGAAAGAGCTGCCACCGGCGCGCTGTCCAATGACACCTCCGCTTCCCGCAACGCGGCGGGCACCGATACCGATGACAACTCCGCGGACTTCACCGTCGGTAGGCCAAATCCCACCAATTCCGGCAACGAGTCCCCCTCCCCGCAGTCAGGCGGATCGGGTGACTCGGGCAGCTCCGATGATTCCGAGAACCTTCCCGCGCCCGAGGGCATTACCCCGATCGCTGAAATCCAAGGCACCGGCGATGCCTCCCCGCTCGAGGGCAAGAACGTTGCTACCCAGGGCGTTGTCACCGGCGTGTGGAGCGAGGGCGGCCTGAACGGCTTTACCATTCAGACCGGCGGCACCGGCAAAGAAGCCACCGATACCTCCCAGGCGCTTTTTGTCCACATGGGCAAAAAGGGCGCCGATAAATACCCCAGCATCGGCGATTCCGTAGAGGTCACCGGCCAGGTATCCGAGTACTTCGGCGCCACCCAGGTCAGCGCTTCTTCCCTCAAGCAGCTCGATACCGCATTGGAAGCGGTCACCCCGCTCGCGGTGGACGAGCTCCCCCAAGGCGACGGCGCCCGCGAGCCCTTTGAGCACATGCTCATCCAACCCGGCACGCACACCGTGACCAATAACTACTCGCTCAACCAGTACGGCGAGGTCGGCCTCGCCCCGGGCGAGGAAGCCTTCCGCCAGCCTTCCGATGTCCATTCCCCTTCCACCGACCCTGATTCCGAGCTGCACAAACTGGCCAAGGATAACGCTGAAAAGCTCGTTACCTTGGATGATGGCCGCACCCGCGATTATTTAAGGACCGATAAGGACACCCCGCTGCCCTATATCGCCCAAGATGGCGGCAAGACCATCAAGTCCCTGCGCACCACCGATACCATCGAATTCCAGCACCCGGTCATCGTGGGCTACTCCCACGAGCAGTGGCGCTTCCAGCCCACCGAACCGGTCACCGGTGAGACCGCCGGTGCCGATCTCCCCATCTCCTGGGAAGAATCCCGCGATGCGGAGCTGCACGCCGTCGATGATGTCAAGGGTGAATACACCATCGGTGCCTTTAACGTGCTGAATTACTTCACCTCCCTGGGCGAGGAATTCGGCGGCAGCGCCTATACCGACCGCGCGGGCAACAAGGTCACCGTCAACCGTGGCAAGACCCGCGGTGCCTATACCGAATCCGCCTTAAAGGACCAAGAGCGCAAGATCGTCGCCGCCATCAATGGCCTGGATGCCGATGTCATTGGCCTTTCCGAAATCGAAGATGGCTACGCCGTCACCGGGGACTTTAACCAGCGCGATAAGGCGTTGAAGCGCCTGACCGAAAAACTCAACGAGGCCGCGGGCTCAGAAAAGTGGGCCTTCGTTCCCTCCCCGTCCAAGGAACAAGTCCCTGAGCGCCCCGATGTTATCCGCACCGCGTTTATCTACCACAAGGGCGTGGTCAAGCCCATCGGCGAATCCCGCATCTTCCAAGATCCCCGCTTTTCCGGCACCGCCCGCGAGCCGCTGGCCCAGGAATTCCAGCCGCTCAATAGCGATGACGAGTCCTTCGTCGCCGTCGCCAACCACTTCAAGTCCAAGGGCTCGGTGGCCAAGGGCGATGAGGATTCCGGCGACGGCCAGGGCAATAACCCCAACGTCCGCAACGCCCAGGCCCAGGCCGTGCTCGATGCCCTGCACAAGCAGGAAAATTGGAAAGATAAGCCGCTTTTCGCCCTGGGTGATTTCAATACCTACACCCACGAAACCGCACTCGATGTCTTCCGCAACGATGGCTTCACCGTGCCTGCGGAAAAGTACGGCGCCGATACCTCTTACCAGTTCGGCGGCCTGCTCGGCACCTTGGACCATGTCCTGGCCAATGAGGTTGCTTCGGGCGCGCTTGCCGATGCCCAAGTGTGGAACATCAACGCCGACGAACCCGTCGCCTTTGAGTACTCCCGCCGCAACTACAACGCCGTGGATTTCTACGATGACTCCCCCTTCCGCGCCTCCGACCACGACCCCGTGAAGGTCGGTTTCACCCTGGGCGAGGATGAATCCACCGTTGCGCCGGGCGGCGACGACCAGGGCAACGATGACAACACCGATGGTCCAGGCTTCGGGTTCGGCTCCAGCTCACTTGGCACCGGCGCCATTATCGGCTTTGCCATCCTGGCCGGCCTTCTCGCCATCCCCGGCTTCATGGCGGCCACCGGCAACCTACAAAAGATCATCCCCGCTGGAATCTGGGGCATGCTCCCGCAGCAGGCGAAGGACTTCATTAACGGCCTGAATAAGTAATAATTAAATCCCAGTTCAAAGCCCTTTCTTTATGAAGGACAAGAACTGGGATTTTACTTTTGTAGGCTATCTCCTTGAAACAGATTCTTAGCCTAACGGCGAAGTAGCTCGGCAGCCTCAGGTGCTCCAGCCTTTGCCAGTGAATTAAGCACATCATTGATGGTTCTTGGCGGATTCTTAAGGGCCGCGGTTGCGTAGGTGATTGCTTGGTGCACCCGCGGGGCGTAGAGATCGATTTGATTACACAAAAACTCATCCGCTGATTGAGCTTCAATGTCGAACGGCATCAGGGCAGTCTTGGGAAAATCGCGCTTATTCTCAGTGACAATAACTTGTGCACCGCACCGAATCGCTGCAGCCAAGACATGCCGATCATCGCGGTCTGGCAGAGAAAGGGATTCAACCAAATCCTCATACCCGGTAACGAGGCAATCATCTACAGCCTGGCACATCAAAGTCCTAGTTCTAGCTAATTTTGTCGGATCAAGGTCCGGACGATTGCTTTTCAAGTTACGGAAGACTTCATCGAGTATCTTATCCGTCCAGCGGGCACGAAAATAGCCACTTCCCGCTAGCCGGACCAGGATATCGCGAAGCGTACTGGGATAAAGTACGTTCGCGTCATAGACCACCGTAAAACCACTCACTCGTACAAGCCCATCTCATCAGAAAGTACTGCGAGCTCATCTGCCGCAGCGCGCTGTTCAAGATCTCTATGACGCTTAAACTCCTGCACGCTGGAGGCATACAGGCGGCGGTGGGTGCCAACTTTATGCCCCTTCAGGATTCCTTCGTCCATGAGCTTGATGACATGCGGCCGAGAGACATTCAGGAGGTCTGCAGCCTGTTGCGTAGTCAGTTCCGCGTTCATGGGGATTACATTTACTGTCTGCCCAGCGGCCGTGTTTACAAGGATTTCACGAAGTAATTCAGCGACATCGCGTGATAACCGAATAGGTTCATCTGATCCTGGAGTTACTATATCGATTTCTCCGTGTTCGGGGCCACTAGCGAGCGTACGGTTAAGCTTTTGAAGGGCATCGCGCGCTGTGGCCTTGGCGCGGTCAATGCTTTTTTCTTGCGGGTTCGTCATAACCTACACATTAGCCCCTAAACGAAATAAACGAAAGGGGTAATTTGCTATACCTAGTTCTAGAGCTCGAAAACTCTATAGGCCCCGTGGATCTAACGCGGCAGGTAAATGCTGTAATCTGCGGGAGTAGCGCCCGCATCGAGGGCGCGGCGGGCTGCCTTGACAAAGTCCTTAATGACCTTGCGGTCATCCAGGTTGCGGGCGGAGATGGAAAGGCGCACGGTATTGCCGCGCTGGGCGGAGCGCTCTGCCGCGCGGATGATGTTCTTGCGCCACCACTTGGCAGAACCAAAGCCCTCACCAAAAGAAAGGTTGCGGGCTTGGTGGAATTTCCCGGTGGGTACCTCCAGGATGCCGCGGGTAGAAGCCGCCGCCTCAAAGGGGAATTTGGGCAGGACCTGCAATGTTCCAGGAGACATGCGCCAGCGCGGGGGCGCAAAGATGGTGGGTTCGAAACCAATTTGCGCCATCTGCCGGGTCGCACCGGCTAGGCGCAGCTTCGCCTCGTGGGAATTGAGGTTGGCAAACTCCGCGCGGCGGCCTTGGACTGCTTGGTCAAAGCCATTGAGGATAAGCGGACGGCCAGCGGCCGCCTGATCCTTGAGCCACTGTTGGGTGTCCTTGTCCTTGGCCAGGTGCCAATTGCCATCGATATGCGGGGCGATGAGCAGGGAGACGGGAATTTCCTCCCGGTCCAGAACCGACAGGAAGCTTGTAGCCTGCTTCCGAGTGTCCTCAAAAATACTGGAGATAGAAACCAGAAGGTGGCTAGTCATAGCTCAAATTATCGCACAGTACCGCCAGATCCGCGCGCTGGCCAGAACGCTGGCCAGGGTGCCGGCCAGCGCGCGACTTCGGTGTGCGGTTACTCCGTCAGGCCGGTGGCCTTATTGATGGTCCAGGCGTATTCGAAGGCGTTTTGGCGCCACTTATCGTAGCGGCCAGATACGCCACCGTGCCCGGCGGCCATTTCCGTCTTGAGCAGGAATTCGCCGCCGGTGGCCGTAGCGCGCAGCTGCGCAATCCACTTTGCCGGTTCCACGTACAGCACGCGGGTATCGTTCAGTGAGGTGATAGCCAAGATATCCGGATAGTCCTTGGCCTCGACATTCTCGTAGGGCGAGTAGGACTTCATGTAGTCGTAGTACTCAGGATCGTGGTACGGATCGCCCCACTCTTCCCACTCGGGAACGGTAAGGGGAAGCTCCGGCATGAGCATCGAGGTCAGCGGATCCACGAAGGGGACGACGGCTTGGATGGCGGTAAAGCGGTCAGGTGCCATATTCGCCACGGCGCCCATGAGCATGCCGCCGGCGGACCCGCCTTCAGCCACCATCTGGTCCGGGGTGGTCACGCGGCGCTCGATGAGGTCATCTGCCACAGCGATGAAATCGGTGAAGGTATTTTTCTTCTGCAGCATCTTGCCATCGTCGTACCACTTACGGCCCATCTCGCCGCCGCCGCGCACGTGGGCAACCGCATAAATCATGCCGCGGTCCATGAGCGATAGCCGGGTCGCGGAGAAGTACGGATCCATGCTGGCCTCGTAGGAGCCGTAGCCATACAACAGCGTCGGGTTGGGCTTGGTGCGGTCTAAGTCGGAACGGTGCACCACGGAGACTGGGATCTTGGTGCCATCGCTGGCAGTCGACCAGATGCGGTAGGCCACGTAATCATCCGGATCATAGCCACCGGGGACTTCTTGTTCCTTCAGTAGCGTGTACTCGCCGGTATCCACGCGGTAATCGAAAAGCTGCGCGGGCTGAATATAAGACACGTAGTTCACGCGCACTACCGGCGCATCCCATTCCGGGTTACCGGCCACGGCGACGGTAAAGAGTTCCTCGTTGAAATTGAGTTCTTCGAATTCCCCGAAGTCATCGCCAACGCGCATGATGGCGGCGCGGCCGATGCCACCGCGGCGGTAGCCCACCACCATGTGGTCACGGTAGGTATCCACGCCCTCGATGCGGGTGGTGTCATCGTGTGCTAGAAGCTCCGGCAGCTCGCGCAGGGCGGGAAGTTCCGCATCCACTTTGGCATAGCCCACTGCGAAGTTCGGGCCGGTGGCGTTGTGGGTGACAATCCAGTAGTCCTCGCCGCCCACTACGGCATGGTCTACGTCATAGTCCACACCGGTCTCGCGCTGCCACAGCGGGCGGAATTCGCCTTCGGGGTTCTCCGTATCCAATACCCAGGCTTCCGAGGTAATCTTCGACCCCACCCCGATGAAGAGGTACTTATCGGAGCGGGCACTGCCGATGCCCACGTTAAAGTGCTCATCTTCCTCGTGGAAGACGCGCACATCCGCGGACTGCTCGGTGCCTACCTTATGGCGCCACACCGCATCCGGGCGCCAGGCATCATCCACCGTAGAGTAGAAGATATAGCCATCGCCCGCCCAGGTAGCGCCGTAGAAAATTCCGGTGAGGTGATCTTCTAGAAGCTCTCCCGTTTCGAGGTCCTTAAGGGACAGCTCAAAGCGCTCGTCGCCGGCAAAGTCCACGGAATAGGCCAGGTAGCGGCCAGAATCTGAGATGGAGGCCGCACCAAGGGCGAAGAAATCCTTGCCCTCTGCCAAGGCATTGGCGTCCAAGATAATCTCTTCGCCCTCTGGGCTGCCTTCTTCTGGAATCACCGGCGCGGTCCAGGGATCGCTGCCTTCTTCTACCGGGATGCGGCAGGAATAGCCGTAGTTCTTCCCCTCTTCGGAGCGGCCGTAGTACCAGTACTTACCGCGGCGGGCTGGCACGGACATATCGGTTTGTTTAATGCGGGATTTAATCTCTTGGAAGATATTTTCCGTCATCGCATCCAAGTGCCCGGTATGCGCCTCGGTGTAATCATTTTCGGCGTTGAGGTAATCCAGGGTTTCCTGCGATTGCTTATCGCGCATCCACTCGTAATTATCCACGAATTCGCGGCCGTGAAATTCGCGTTTTACGGGGTGGACTGGGGCTACCGGTGCGGTCGTCTTTTCATCGCTCATGCCCTACTACTGTACGCGTCACCGCCGGTTCCCTAGCGGCGGGCAACAGCCGCAGGCAACCAGCTAACGCGGCGCAAGGAAGTCCGCGAAGCGCTCACCCGATAGCTTTTCGTAGGCCTCGATATAGCGCAGACGGGTGGCGGAAACGACGTCATCGGGAAGCGCGGGCGGGGTGGTCTCAGAGGACTTATCCCAGCCGGAGGCATCAGAAGTCAGCCAATCGCGCACGTACTGCTTATCAAAGGAGGGCTGTACCTCGCCTTCCACGTAAGAATCTGCGGGCCAGTAGCGGGAGGAATCGGGGGTGAGGACTTCATCGGCAAGCACGAGCGTGCCATCTGCATCGAGGCCGAACTCGAATTTGGTATCGGCCAAGATAATGCCCTTCTCCTCCGCCAATTGGGCGGCCTTCGCATAAATGCGCAAGGTAGCCGCGCGCAGTTCCTCGGCGCACTCGCGGCCGAGCTTGTCTGCCACGTGTTCGAAAGACACATTCTCATCGTGATCGCCCTGCTCAGCCTTGGTGGCCGGAGTGAAAATGGGTTCGGGCAGGCGGGAGGCCTCCACCAAGCCGACGGGCAGCTCGATGCCGCACACGGCGCCGTCTGCCTGGTATTCCTTTAAGCCGGAGCCGGTGAGGAAACCGCGCGCCACGCACTCGAAGGGCAGCATGTCTAGCTTCTTGACCACCATGGCGCGACCCAAGCACTCTTCCGGAATGCGCTCATCATCGAGCGGTCCGGCGAGGTGGTTGGGATAATCGATGGCATCAAAGAAGAACTTCGAGGTGGCCGTGAGAACCCGGCCCTTGTCCGGGATGGCCGGTTCCAAGGCAAAGTCGTAGGCGGAGATGCGGTCAGAGACCACCATCAGCAGGGTGGTGTCATCCACATCGTAAATATCGCGGACCTTGCCGGAGGCTACATGGGTATAAGAAGAAAGCTCAGGACGCATGGTCCTCATCATAACGCGCGGGTGTGCGCGGGCGTGCGAGGGCGTGCGAGGGCATGTAAGCCCGCGCACAACGCTAAAGAATCTCGCCCGGCGTATAGGCAGCGGCCTTGGGGTGCTCACCCACGAGGGCCTTGATGCGGTGCAGGACCTGAGAGACCTGGGATTCAGCGGCGCCGATGAAGGCGTGCTTATCCTCGAGGACCCTTTCGAGCTCGACCTCGTCCATGGGCAGGCGGTCATCTGCGGCAAGGCGCTGGACCAGGTCTTGGTTGCCACCGTTTTCGCGCATATTCAGCGCCACGGCCACGGCGTTTTCCTTGATGACCTCGTGGGCGGTCTCGCGGCCCACCCCGGCGCGCACCGCGGCCATGAGGATGCGGGTGGTGGCGAGGAAGGGCAGGTAGCGCTCCAGCTCGCGGTCAATCATGGCCGGGAAGGCACCGAATTCATCGAGCACGGTGAGGAAGGTTTCGAATTGGCCGTCGATGGCAAAGAAGGCATCGGGAAGCGCCACGCGTCGCACCACCGAGCAGGAGACATCGCCCTCGTTCCACTGGCTGCCGGCGAGGTCTGCGGCCATGGTGAGGTAGCCGCGCAGGATGACCTGCAGGCCGGTCACGCGTTCGCAGGAGCGGGCGTTCATCTTGTGCGGCATGGCGGACGAGCCGACCTGGCCTTCCTTGAAGCCCTCGGTGACGGTCTCGTTGCCGGCCATCAGGCGGATGGTGGTGGCCAGCGATGCCGGGGCGGTTCCCAGGGAGACGAGGCAGGAGATGGCATCGAAATCCAGCGAGCGCGGGTACACCTGGCCCACGGAGTTGAAGATGCGGCGAAAGCCCAGGTAATCCGCAATATTGGTCTCTAGGGAGGCGAGCTTATCTTCGGAACCGCCCATGAGATCGAGCATGTCCTGCGAGGTACCCATGGGGCCCTTGATGCCGCGCAGCGGGTAGTGCGAAAGCAGGTCTTCCACGCGTTCGATGGCCAGCAGCATTTCATCGCCGGCGGTGGCAAAGCGCTTGCCCAGCGTGGTGGCCTGTGCGGCCACGTTGTGTGAGCGCCCAGCCATGACTAGGGATTGGTACTCGGCGGCGTGACGGCCGATGCGCGAGACCACGGCGATGGCCTTATCCCGGATAATTTCCAGCGAGGTGTGGATCTGCAACTGCTCCACGTTCTCGGTGAGATCGCGGCTGGTCATGCCCTTGTGGATGTGCTCGTAGCCGGCCAGCGCATTGAATTCTTCGATGCGGGCCTTCACATCGTGGCGGGTGACGCGCTCGCGCTCAGCAATGGATTCGAGGTTTACGTCCTCGATAACGGCCTCATACGCGCTAATGGCCTTGGCGGGGATGTCCACGCCCAGGTTCTTCTGGGCGTGCATCACGGCGATCCATAGCTTGCGCTCGAGGATGATTTTATGCTCCGCGCTCCAAATATTGGCAAGCTCCGCAGAAGCATAACGGGAGGACAGGACGTTGGGGATATTCTTCTTCTCAGCCACGTGGCTTATTATTCCATGCCTGCCCTCCCCCGTGGCTACTTGCTAGATAGAAATTTCCCCGGCTGCTGCGCGCTTGCCGATGTCCCTCCGGACAAACCCGCCCGCAAACTCAATGCCCTGGGCGGTGGCGTAGGCATTCTCGCGCGCGGCGTCTAGCGTTTCGCCCTTGCCCAGCACGTTGAGCACGCGGCCACCATTGCTCTGGAATACTCCATTGGAGCGTTTCGTTCCGGCGTGCAGCACGCGCTCTGAATCCTCGAGGCCTTCGCCCGTGATGGCATCGCCCTTGCGGGGCGAGGCGGGGTATCCCTCGGCCGCCATGACCACGGTGATGGCATAGCCATCTTCCCACTGAAGGGGCTCGAGTTCTGCCAGCGTGCCTGTGGCGGTGGCGTTGAGTGCTTGTGCCAGCGGGGACTTTAGGAGTGAGAGCACCGCTTGGGTTTCTGGGTCACCAAAGCGGCAGTTAAATTCCACCACCGCTGGGCCTTCTTCGCCCCAGGCCAGTCCGGCATAGAGCAGGCCGGAATACGGGGTGCCGCGGCGCACCATTTCCTTGGCAACCGGGGTGCATACCTCGTCCACGATGCACTGCACGTCGTCCTTGCCAAGCCACGGCAGCGGTGTGTACGCGCCCATGCCGCCGGTATTGGGGCCCTCGTCATTGTCGTAGGCGCGCTTGTGATCCTGGGCGGGCAAAAGCGGCACGACGGTCTCGCCATCGACAAGGCAGAATAGCGATACCTCGGGCCCGTCCAGGAAAGTTTCCAGCAGCACGGGGTTGCCGGCGCCTAAGACCGCATCCACGTGGGCGCGGGCAGCGGCGCGCTCGCCGGTGACCACGACGCCCTTGCCGCCTGCCAGGCCATCGTCCTTAACCACGAACTGCGGGCCAAAATTATCCAGCGCGGCCTCAATATCGGTATCGCTAGCGCCTGGGCGCAGCTGCTCCGCGCGGGCCGTCTTGACCCCAGCGGCTTCCATGACTTCCTTGGCAAAGGCCTTGGAGCCTTCAATTTGGGCCGCGTCCTTATTCGGCCCGAACACGGCGATGCCTGCTGCGCGCAGTGCATCCGCCACGCCGGCGACCAGCGGCACCTCGGGGCCGATGACCACGAGCTCGGCGGCGATCTCACGGGCCAGTTCCACCATGCGTTCTGGATCATCTACCTGGGAGTATTCCGGGTGCAGGGTAGCCAGCGGTTCCATGGCCGCGCTGCCGGGCGCGACGTGGATCTCCGCAGCCTGTGGATCAGCGTGCAGTCCTTTTACGAGGGCGTGTTCACGGCCGCCCGAACCAATTACGAGAATGCGCATGCCCACCATCATAGCTGGGGGTAGCCTGGCAGCTATGGCTTCTGTATTTAGCAAAATCATCACTGGTGACCTACCCGCCCGCTTTGTCTACCGCGATAAGAGCTGCGTGGCATTTTTATCCATCGAGCCACTGCGCTACGGCCACACTTTGGTCGTTCCCGTCGAGGAAGTAGATAAGTGGACCGACCTGGATCCCCAGACCTGGACGCACCTGAACGAGGTGGCCCTAGAAATCGGTGAGGCCATCAAGAACGCGTACGATACCCCGCGCACCGGCTACGTCATCGCCGGCTTCGATGTGCCGCACACCCACATCCACCTCTTCCCCACCGAGAAGATGGAAGAGTACGACTTTGCCAAGGCTTATGCCGCCGAGGACACCGATGATGCCGCCATGGATGAGGCGGCGGCGCGCATCCGCCAGCACTTGGGCACCAACGAGGACGGCTACCGCGAGGATTAATCCTCCGGTTCCTCCAGCGCGGGCAGGCGCACCGTAAAGGTGGTGCCGTGGCCGAGCGTGGAATCCACGCTGATGCTGCCGCCGTGCTGTTCCACCAAGGAATGCACGATGGCAAGACCCAAGCCGGATCCGCCGGTATCGCGCGTGCGCGAGGAATCCGCGCGGTAGAAGCGCTCGAAGATGTGGGCGGCATCCTCAGAGGACATTCCCTTGCCGTCATCGATGACATCCACGAGGATGTCCTTGTTGTCGCGGCGCAACTGTAGGGTGACCGTGGCATCCTCGCCGCCGTGACGCAGGCCATTGGAAATAAGGTTGAGCAGCACCTGGTGGAGGCGGTCTGCATCGCCATTGACCACGGGAATGGACTGCGCCTTATTGACCACCTTGACCTCGCGCTCGGGGAAGGCTGCGCGCGCAGACGAACCCACAGAGAGGGAAAGCTCCAAAAGGTCCACCGGCCGCAGATCCAAGCGCGTTCCTTCCGCGCGGGTCAGCGCCAGCAGGTCTTCTACCAGCAGCGACATGCGTTTCGATTCCTTATCGATCTTGGAAAAGACCAGATCCACATCGTTTGTCGCCCCAGAGCGGTAGAGCTCCGTGTAGCCGCGCAGGCTGGTCAGCGGGGTGCGCAGCTCGTGGGAGGCATCGCCGACAAAGCGGCGCATCTGTTCCTCTTTTTCCTGCGCGGTAACCACCGAGCGCTGCAGGTGGCCCAGCATAATGTTAAGCGCGGCAGCCAATTGGCCGACCTCCGTGTGCAGCGGCCACTCGGGCACGCGCTTATCCAGGTCACCGGCCGCGATTTCCGATGCCGTCGATTCCACCACCCGCAGCGGCCGCAACGCCCTGCGGATAAACCAGAAGCCGACGCCGGCCATGGCCGCCAAGGCGATCGCCGCAATGGATACCTGCACCATCGCTAGGCCGTGCAGGATCTCCTTTTCATGGGTCATGTCCTTGGCAATGACGGTGATAATGCCATTTGAATCCGCAAAGGCCAGCGCGCGCCACTTGGTGTTATTTTCAATCGAGCCCACCGTCGTGGGGAACCCGCCCAAGGGAACGCCCTCTACATCCGGGGTCGTAGACGTGGGCCCCGAATAGCGAATCGTGCCATCCGGAAGGTAATTGAGCACCACGTATTCCGTGGGCGGGCGCTTGGTGTGATCACCTAAAAAGAAGTCATTGCCCACATCGCGGGCCCAGGAAGACGACGCAGAGCGCAGTTCGCTGTCGACGTTGTTATAGAGCACGTTGCGCATGATCGAGTTCACGGCAAAGGACGAACCCGTCAACCCGAGGCCGGAGATAACCACGAGGAGAACCACCAGCCAGGTGCGCAGGGGCATCGCCTGCGGAATCTGCTTGATGTAGTCGCGCTTGGAGCGCTTCTTTTTCTTTCCCTGCCCCTGCTGCGGTAACTGATCCAGCTGCTCATGCCACTTCTTGGGCGGCTGCTGCGACTGCGCGGGCCTGCCCGAAGCGGGGTTCTCCTGTGAATCTGCCATTACGAAACGTCAGTTTAGGACCGCGGGGTGCGCAGCACATAGCCAACACCGCGCACGGTGTGAATAAGCTGCGTATCGCCGGTATCGATCTTGCGGCGCAGGTAAGAAATATAGGATTCCACGACGTTTCCATCGCCGCCGAAGTCGTAGTGCCAGACGTTATCCAGGATCTTGGACTTAGAGAGCACCACTTCCTTGTTTTGCATGAGGTAGCGCAGGAGGTTGAACTCCGTGGGAGACAGCTCGATGAGCTCACCGCCCTTGGTGACCTCGTGGGTATCGTCATTCAAGGTCAGATCGGCATAGCTCATGGTGGCGTCATTAGAAGACTCCTCGGCGGCACCGCCGCGGCGCATGATCACGCGCAGGCGGGTAATGACCTCTTCGAGGCTAAAGGGCTTGGTGACGTAATCGTCTGCACCGATGGTCAGGCCGTGGATGCGCTGATCCACGCCGTCCTTGGCGGTCAGGTACAGCACTGGGCCGTCTAGGCCTTCCTGGCGCAGCTTGCCCAAGAGCTCGAAGCCGTCCATGCCCGGCATCATGACGTCCAAAATATAGGCATCCGGGTTTACCTCGCGCGCCACGCGCAGCGCCTCGTTACCTGAGTTAGCGCTGTAGACCTCAAAATTTTGGAACTTCAACGATACCGTCAGTAGTTCCACGATATTCGGCTCGTCATCAACGACGAGGACTTTGGCAAGTTTATTGTCTTCCATGCGTCCTGTAGCTCCTATTACTTCCTGTTATCTGCACACCTGCGTGCGTGCAAGCTTCAGTAAGCCATCATGGCAAACCCAGTTTCTAGCCTACTGATAAGTTTCTGGATGAAACCTGTGAAAGCAAAAAGCCACGCTCCCCCTCCCCACCCGGAACGAGATCCGGGGTAGGAAAAGAAAGCGTGGCTAGCAAGCCATAAGTAAGTTACGGCTTAAAAGTCCTGCGGGCGCGGGATATTGCGCAGGTTGGACTTGGCCATGGACAGCATGGAGCCCACGCCGCCGCCGAAGACGGTGCGGGTAGCTGCCTTGGAGAAGCCCAGGAGCTGATCGAAGGTCAGCGTCGGTGGCAGGGAAAGGGCGTTGGGGTCAGTGACGACATCGATAAGCGCAGGGCCGTTATAAGCCAAGGCCTTCTTGATCTGCTTAGGAGCCTGCTTCGGATCCTCGATGCGGAAGGTCTTGATGCCAGCGGCTTCTGCGATCTTGGAAAAGTCCACGGACTCGTGGTCGGTCTCGTGCTCCGGGATGCCGCCCACCAGCATCTCCAGCTTGACCATGCCCAGCGAGGAGTTATTGAACACGAACATCTTGACCGGCAGCTGGTGCAGCTTAACCGTCAGCAGCTCGCCCATGAGCATGGACAATCCGCCGTCGCCAGAGAAGGTGATGACCTGGCGGCCCGGGTTGGCCTGCTGCGCGCCGATGGCCTGCGGCAGGGCGTTTGCCATGGTGCCGTGGCGGAAGGAGCCGATCTGCTCGCGCTTGCCATTCGGGGTGATGTAGCGCGCGCCCCAGACGTTGCACATGCCGGTATCGACGGTGAAGATGGCGTCATCGTCGGCCTCTTGGTCAATGAGGTCCGCGATGTACTCAGGGTGGATCGGGGTGTGCTTTTCCACGTTGGAGGTATATGCCTCGACGACGTGCTCCAGCTTGTCGTAGTGCTTCTTGAGCATCTTGTCCAAGAAGGAGCGGTCCTTCTTCTCCTCCACGTGCGGCAAGATGTTGTCGATGGTGGCGGCAACGTCACCGGTCACGGGGTAGGAGATCTTGGTGCGGCGGCCGATGTGGGAACCGTTGATATCCACCTGCGCCACGTTGCCCTTAGGCAAGAAGTCGTTATATGGGAAGTCCGTGCCAAGGAGGATCAGCAGGTCCGCCTCGTGGGTGGCCTCGTGCGCGGCGCCGTAACCCAGTAGGCCGGACATGCCCACGTCAAACGGGTTATCGTACTGGATGTACATCTTGCCGCCGAGCGCGTGGCCAATGGGTGCCTTAACCTTTTCCGCCAGCTGCAGCACCTGCTCACGGGCATTTTTCGCACCGGCGCCCACGAAGAAAGCGACGGACTCGGCCTCATTGATGGCCTGGGTCAGCGCTGCGGCCTCAGCCGGGTCCGGGTAGACCACGGGGCGGCCGGTGGAGATCTTGGATTCTACGAAGGTGTCATCGTCCACCTCTTCGGTAGAAACGTCGCCAGGGATAACCAGCACGGACACGCCATTGCCGGCCATGGTGGACTGGATGGCGTGGTGGAGTACTACCCCGCCCTGGTCACCGGACATGACCATTTCGCAGTAGCCAGAGCACTCCTGGAAGATCTGCTCCGGGTGGGTTTCCTGGAAGAAGTGGGAGCCAATCTGGCGGGAAGGAATGTGCGATGCCAGGGCCAGCACCTTGGCGCCATTGCGGTTGGCGTCATAAAGGCCCTGGATGAGGTGAGTATTGCCCGGACCACAGGAGGCCGCACACACGGCCAGCTTGCCGGTGGTCAGCGAGTCTGCCTCTGCGGCAAAGGCCGCGGCTTCCTCATTGCGCACGTGGATCCATTCAATGGAGGAGCGGCGCACCGCGTCCACGATCGGGTTGAGGGAGTCTCCCACGAGGCCATAAATGTGCTCGACGCCCTGCTTTTCTAGCGTCTCAACAAGTTGTTCTGCGTAATTGCGTGCCATTTAAACATCATCCTTAACTCTTTAACTGTTCTAGTACCACTGTGCTACTAAACATGCAGGAAAGTCCAGCAATTCCTACATACTCACACCACCGGCCTATCTGTGAGGAAGGCAATACTAACCTGAAATATCACACACTGATTCGCTACGGTTTCTAGCGATGAGCATCGAGTCACCTGATACCGCCACGAAGCCCCCGCACCGCGCGGCAGCGGCGCCCTCCACCCCGGCGCAGCGGTGGTCCTTCTTTGCCGTGGTGTCCTTGGGGCTGCTCATGGTGGGCCTGGATAATTCCATCCTTTATACGGCACTGCCGCAGCTAACGCAGCAGCTGTATGCCACAGACATGCAGCAATTGTGGATCATCAACGCCTATACGCTGGTCTTATCGGGTTTGCTCCTAGGCACCGGCACGTTGGGGGATCGCGTTGGCCACCGCCTGATGTTCCTTATTGGCCTGGCCACCTTTGGCACAGCCTCCCTCCTTGCGGCTTATTCACCCAATGCCTGGCTGCTCATCGCCGGCCGCGCCCTATTGGGCCTAGGCGCTGCCATCATGCTGCCTTCCACCCTGGCGCTTATCCGCCTGACCTTCCCCAACGAAGTAGAGCGCAATAAAGCCATTGGCATCTGGAGTTCCGTCGCCGTCGTGGGCGCTGCCGCCGGGCCCACCGTGGGCGGATTCCTCTTAGAGCATTTCTGGTGGGGCTCGGTCTTTTTGATCAACGTGCCCATCGTGGCCCTCGCCATTATCCTTACCTTCCTCCTTGGCCCGCCCAACCTGCCGAATCCGCATAAGCACTGGGATTTCCTGTCCTCGTTCTATGCGCTTATTACCCTGTCCAGCCTGGTCCTGGCCATTAAAACTGCGGCGGCCACCAAAATCAATGTCATGCTGCTGGTCTGCTCCATTGCCGCTTTCTTGCTCGGCGCCGCAGCCTTTGCACACCGGCAAAGCCGACTTAGTGATCCGCTTTTAACCTTTGACATCTTCCACTCACCCACCTTTACCGGCGGCGTGCTCACCGCCGGCGGCGCCATGTTTGGCCTTACGGGCCTTGAGCTTTTAACCACCCAAAAGCTGCAGCTTGTCGATGCCCTCTCACCCCTCGACGCCGGCCTTTTCATCTCCGCCATGGCGCTTGCGGCCATCCCCACCGCCATTGCGGGCGGCAGCGCCTTGCACCGCGTGGGCTTTTTGCCCATCATCAGCGGCGGTTTCCTCAGCATGTCCGTTGGCATGCTGAGCATCATCTGGGCCGACCGCGCCGATAACCTCGCGATATTTATTACCGGCCTCATCCTCACCGGCTTGGGCGCCGGCTCGTCGATGTCCGTTTCTTCTACCGCCATCATTAATGCCGCCCCCTCCCACCGGGCGGGCATGGCCTCTGGTGTGGAAGCCGTGTCCTACGAGTTCGGCACGCTGCTCTCCATCGCCATTACCGGCTCCCTCATGCCGCTACTGATGACGCACAAGCTTCCCGATGCCCTCGCCCCGCAAGGCACCGACGCCCTCCTATCGCCCGCCACGCACGATACCGCCGCGGCGGCGTATGATTCCGCGTATTTCCTCACCGTCGGCGGGCTTGCCTGCCTGGCCCTAGTCTTCGCAGCACTGACCGCCTGGTGCTTCCGCGACAACCCGAAGTCCGGGGCGCTGTCAGCGCACTAATATTGCTTCGCTAGCCGTTCTATCCGCCCCCAACACGCTACGACTGGGTGCCTTCCGCTAGGTCCCGCTGGAAAAACACGGCACTGACTCTCCCGGTATGCTGCACGCAACTTAGGAATCCCGCTAGTAGGAACCAATGATTCATAGCTCACACTCGACTACGCAATAACCCAAAATTAGAGAGGCCGGTCATCCCATAAGGAGCAGTAGCCGCAGACTTACCATCGGTGCCTAAAATACGAAGAAATGTCGAATTCGAAGGCACTCCTCAAGTCGTTTCAGCTACACGTCATACGGTGACAAATTTACGCCTACATTAAAATCCATTGGAGCACGCGGTAAGCCATGTGCATGAGATAAATTCCGGAAGCAACCCACTTTGCATTATTACCGTTGTCACACTATAGTTAGAGACACCGAGGCCTTTCTACCGAATAGTCACCGTATGGTGTGCGTGCGTCAGCTAGGTAGCTAGGCCGCTTTTCATTTTTTCATTCTCCAAGGCTGAACGTATTTATCTTCAGCTATAGCGTTTCTAACTTCCTTAGTCGTAAAGTCCCAATTTGTGCCCCCCGACTTTTCTCCGAGTTTTCGGCTCGACTAAGCTAAAAAGCTCATTTTTCCCACAGTCAAGTGCTGAACGGCATGCCCCCGCTACCAGATCTGCGACCTGAATACCAACGTTTTCCTTTGAATCAACAAATCGAATCTGATTAGCAGTATTCTCGTATTTCCGATTGCACATACGAAGAAAATAATCTTCATCAGACCGTTCCGTGGAAAAACCTTTAGTATCTTTCCCGTCGATGAAAATCTTTGCATCCGATATCGTACCGTCATGCTCGGAGAGCAACATTCTAATTAGATATGACTTGAGAGCTGCAGGATTCTGACGTAAATGTTTTTTATATATAAAACGCTTATCCGCACTAATTATCCGAATACGACAATCACTTTCCCCAACCACTCTCAAGAGGGCCCCCCTAGCTTCATCAGAGGACTTGTTGAATTTAATTTCACCTTGATAGTTATGGGCTTTTTTCTTTTCAGCTATACCGTTAGACAACCTTTCTAATGAGGCTGGAACATCAAAAATAATGGCTGCAAATACCAAATGAATAGACGACCCTAGGCCAAACTTAAATCCACCACAACCCGAATCATCAATATAGATATTCATTGAACAACTACCCGAAAATTTAAAATCTGTCAGATATCAAACCTTAACAAGAAAACTCCCTCAGTTTGACCATCCTGTTAACGAGGTTGAGCTGGAGACGAGACTTGAACTCGCAACCTACGCATTACAAGTGCGTTGCGCTACCAATTGCGCCACTCCAGCACCGCGGAATTTCTTCCGCTCGTTGCATGGTACCCGAGGACCTCGCCCAAGTGGAAAGCCGGTCCCCCTTGTATGCATTTGCGCCCCACAAGGGTTAAAGTTCAGGCTGAAATTATTACTAGTGTCCCACCGCTTTTTCGAGGGTTATTTTCGTGTCACTACTGTCCGCTATGCGGGAGCACCTGCGCGTATCCGCAGGCCAAGTCGCCATCATTGACGCGGCCAAAGCCGCACCCCCACCATCGCCACTCGCCCCGGTCGATCTGACCGATTCCGCCCAAGTTACGGGCGTGATGGAGATTGCCGCGCGCATCGGCGAGCTGCTCATTAGCGCAGGATCCGCCAACTCGGATGCCCGCGCGCAGGTCCACCTGGCGGCGTCGTCATACGGCCTGCACTACTGCCACGTGGATATTTTGATGAATACCATCACCATCCACACCGCGATCGGCACGGGCGATAAGCGCCAGAACCTCCACGTCTTTCGCGTGGTGCCGGATGTGGGCGTGAACTTTTCCAAGCTTTCGGAAGTAGACCGGCTCATCCGCGATATCCACTCCGGTAAGGTCCCGCCCGCTATGGCGGAAAAGCGCCTGGATGACATCGACCGCATGCCGGCGCCATATAAGCCGTCCACGGTGATGCTCGGCTGGGGCGGCATGGGTGGCCTGATTTCCATGATGCTCGGCGGCGACCTCCTCGTGGGTCTCATTGCCTTCGTGGTCTCCGCGCTGATTATGGGGCTTAATGACTGGTTGGCCAATTACCGCCTGCCGCCCTTTTATCAAAACGTCGTCGGCGGCTTCTTGGCCGTCTTCCCGGCCGCGATTTTGTATAACGTTGCCGCCGCCTTCGGCATTAATATGTCGCCGGCGCAGATTATTGCGTCCGGAATCATCGTGCTGGTGGCGGGGCTGACGCTGGTGCAATCGCTTGTCGATGGCATCACCCGCTCCCCCGTCACCTCTTCCGCGCGCTTTTTCTCTGCGCTGTTATCGACGGGCGCGATCATCGCCGGTGTGGGTGTGGGCATCCAGCTGGCCTCTGCCATGGGCTTTGACCTGCCCCCAATGGGCACCTTGGCGCCGCCGGTTTATCACAAGATTCCCCTTCTGGTGCTGCTCGGCGGCACGGGTTCGGCCGCATTCGCGCTGGCTTGCGGGGCTAACTGGATAGAAATTACCCTCTCGGGGCTTACGGCGGCCGCCGGAATGGTCTTCTACTACTTCGTGGTCGTGCCCTTCGGCGTTGGCCCGGTGATTGCCTCGGGCTTATCCGCCATCGTGGTGGGCCTGGCCGGCGGTTTGATGTCGCGCCGGTGGGGCATCCCGCCGCTCATTACGATGATCGTGGGCTATACGCCCATGCTGCCGGGCCTCATGCTGTACCGCGGCATGTATGCCTCCATCAACGAGCAGATGATTACCGGCTTTACCAACCTTGCCACCGCGCTGGCCATCTCCGGCGCGCTGGCAGCCGGCGTCGTCTTTGGCGAGCGCGTCGCCCGCCGCTTGCGCCGCCCGAAGTACTTCCGCCCGTACTCCGCTTTCAAGCGCATCGGCCGGTTCTCCTTCCACAAGGCAACGAACCTGGCGCGCAAGGCCCCGCGCATCCCGCGCGTGCCGATGTCCCCCTTTGCCCCACGTGTCAACCGCCCCGAATTGCCGCCCACGCTAGGACCAAAGCCACCGCAGCAGGCGCCCACGCAGCAGCACGCGCCGGGGACCACTCCCGCGAAGGATTTGTGGCCGGCGGGTTCCCAGTGGCCGGCCCAGCCGCAGGATGCCGAGCGCACCACCTATACGGTGCCCGGGCAGAAATCGCCCACGCCGGAGGAATCCGGATCCGCCAAGCCCGGCGGGGAGGAACCCGAGGAGCCCTAAACGCCGCCGGTAGCGTACAATATTTAGCCTGATAGCTTTCCCAACATTCAGGAGGACTCGCCGTGCCACCCAAGGTCCAAGACACGCACCCACAGGCAGAACAAGATATTGCCCTGGCAGAGGAAACCGCCCGCGCCGCCCGCCGCGTGGTGGCCACCTACTCCCAAGACTTTTTGGACGGCGTGACCTTGATGTCCATGCTGGGTGTCGAGCCCAAGGGCCTGGTGCACAAGAAGGTATTGGCTGAACAGGCCGATGCCGCGCCGAAGAAATCCACGAAGAAGTCCACCAAGAAGTCGACCTCCAAGGCATCGAAGAAGTCCACTAAGAAGTCGACCAAGAAGACCACCAAGGCGGCCAAAAAGTCCACCAAGAAGTCGACGAAGAAAGCAACAAAGAAGTCGACCAAGAAGTCTTAAGCTAGTCTTGGACTATGAGTGAGCGCGGCAATGACTTCGTAGTAGTGGCAAACCGCCTGCCGGTAGATTTAACCACCGCGTCCGATGGCAGTCAGACGTGGACGGCCTCGCCTGGCGGTCTGGTCACCGCGCTCTCGCCGGTGCTGGAAGCGCACCAGGGCTGCTGGGTGGGGTGGCCCGGCGTCGCCGATGCCGCGCCGGAGCCCTTCCGCACCGAGGCTGGGGTGCTCTTGCACCCGGTCAGGCTTACTGAGGCCGATTTTGAGGCCTTCTACGAGGGCTTTTCCAATGCCACGCTGTGGCCGCTCTACCACGATCTCATCGTCACCCCAACCTATGACCGCGACTGGTGGGATGCCTACCGCGAGGTCAACCTCCGCTTCGCGGACGAGGTAGCCCACGTGGCCGCAGAAGGCGCGACGGTCTGGGTGCAGGACTATCAGCTGCAATTATTGCCGGGCATCCTGCGGCAAATGCGCGCCGATCTCACCATCGGGTTCTTCCTGCACATCCCGTTCCCCTCCCCCGATCTTTTCCGGCAGCTGCCCTGGCGCGAGGAAACGGTGCGCGGCATCCTGGGAGCAGACCTGGTCGGCTTTCACTTGGAGGCCAATGCCCGCAATTTCTTGGAATTAGCCCGCCGCCAGGGCCTCGAGGTGCGCGGGGAGGCCACCACCCGCGATGTCACCGCCCATATCCGCCTCCCCGGCGGCCGCACCGTAGGCGTGGGCGCGTTCCCCATTTCCATCGCCGCGCAGGATTTCGGCCAATTTAGCGACGAGGATAAACGCCACGTGGCTCAATTGCGCAAGGATTTGGGCAGCCCCAAGCGCATCATTTTGGGCGTGGATCGCCTCGATTACACCAAGGGCATCTTACAGCGCCTGACCGCCTTCGAGGAGCTCTTGGAAACCGGCGCCCTGGACCCGGAAGAGGTCACCTTGGTGCAGCTGGCCACACCCTCGCGCGAGCGCCTCGACCACTACAAGGCCACCCGCTCCCAGGTCGAGGAGGCCGTCGGCCGCATCAATGGCCGCTTTTCCCGCATGGGCCACCCCGTGGTGCACTACCAGCACCGCGGCGTGCCCAAGGACGTGCTGCGCTGCTACTACCGCATGGCCGATATCATGCTGGTCACACCCTTTAAGGATGGCATGAACCTCGTGGCCAAGGAGTTCGTGGCCTGTCACGATGACGGTTCCGGCGCCCTGGTGCTCTCGGAATTCGCCGGCGCCGCCGCGGAGCTCGATGAGGCCTACCTGTGCAATCCCTTCGACATCGAGTCCGTCAAACGCGCCCTGCTCAACGCCGTGCGCGCGCTTTCCGATGCCCCCTTCACCATGACCCAGCGCATGCTCACCATGCACGAACAGGTCATGAGCCACGATGTGCGGCTGTGGTCGCAGTCCTTTTTGGGCTGCCTGCGTACTACCCGCACCGACACCACCTCGCACACTCCCGACCCGCACGGAAAGGACTCCTAATGCTTCCTTCCCACCCCCGCGCACGCGCCGCTGCAGCGACCGCGCTGGGCATCGTCACGCTGCTTGCCGCCTGCGGTTCCGAAGACGACGCCCCGCAGCCCGCGGGCGATGACCGGATCGTGGACAAACAGTGGCAGGTCGTCTCCATCAATATCGCGCCCGACGCGGCCTCTACCATCCCGGAGTCGATTCCCCACGCGCCGGAATTTAGCTTTGGCGAATCCACCATGGTGGGCACCACTGGCTGCACCCGCCTTGCGGCCCGGCTGAGCTACACCGCCGATGATGAGCGCGAAAATATCCGCGACGGCAATAAACTCCACTTCGATGAGGTCAAGTACGACGACACCGATGAGGACTGCGAGAGCGGTTCCGTGTGGGCCGATAACCTGCTGCGCAACCTCATTAGCTCGGATAATGATTTTATCTACACCGTCAACAGCAATAACCAGCTCATCCTGGAACTGGATACCGATGAGGTAGATTCGCCCTCCATCAAGCTGGTCTCCCGCGGGTAACATGTGATGCCATGACGCTTTCTACCACCATTAAGGCCTTGGCCGCGGCAGAAGAGCTCGCCGTGGTTTCTGATTTTGACGGCACGCTTTCTCCGTTTGCCACCGCCATTTATGACGTGGAAATCAACGCCGATGCCGCCCGCGCCCTCGACCAATTGGCCCACCTGCCGCGCACCACGGCCGCGGTGCTGTCCGGGCGCCACCTCGAGGGCCTGCAGCGCGTGTGCCCCCTGCGCCACCCCGTCCTCTTCGGCGGCTCCCACGGCGCCGAATCCTCCTGGCAGCAGACCGAGCTCACCCCCGCCATGCGCGATCACCTTGCGCGCAAGGAGGAAGAAATCCGCGGCATCATAGACCGCTTCCCCGGCGCGGAACTCGAGGTCAAGCCCTTCCAGCGCGTGCTGCACCTGCGCTCGCTCGAGCTGGAGAACCCAGAGCAGGGCGCGGCCGCCTACGAGGCGGGCCTGGCGCTCGATACCGCCGGTTTCCCGCGCACCGCAGGCAAGTCCGTCATCGAGTTTTCTGCCACCACCGCCACCAAGGGCACGTGGCTGGAGGCCCTCCGCGAGCGCACCGACGCCACCGCCATGGTTTTCTTGGGCGATGACGTCACCGATGAAGACGGCTTCCGCGCCGTCCACCAGCCGCCGGACGTGGGCGTCAAGGTGGGCGAGGGCGATTCCATCGCCGCCGTGCAGCTTGCCGATGTCGACGCCGTCGCCCACTTCCTCACCGAGCTCGCTACCGCCCGCGCGGCCGCGGTGCAGTAACCGATTTCCCCGGCGCGAACCGCGTCTGCAGCACCCGCCGCGGCACCGTCTCAGCCTCGTCAGCACCTCGTGACGCCGCTTTCGCGCTGGCCGAGCCCGCCGTATCTGTCGCGCCCGCGATGAGTTTTTCCAGCATGTGCCCGGCCGCAGCCCCCTTGGCCTTATTGGGCTGGATGACTGTGGCTAGGTCGAGGCGCCGCGCCGCATCGATGCCGTCAAAGCCTGTCACGGATAAATCCTCTGGCACTCTGAGCCCCCGCTCGCGGGCATAGGCCAGCACGCCGAGCGCCATGGAGTCGGTCGTGCACAGCACGGCCGTAAGCTCCGGGTGCGCCTCGAGCAGGAGCTCGGCGGCGGCGCGGGTGGTATGGGCATCGTTAATGTGCTGCGTGACCACGGGCACGGATTCGGGCGCGATACCCGCCTCGGCGAATACGTCGAGCGCACCCATCACCCGCGAGCGCTGCACGTGCATCTCCGCATCCTGGACTTCCTGCCAGGAAATCGGGCCGTCGTGGCGCTGCAGGCGCAGGCGGATGGCGAGGATGCCGATGTGGCGGTGCCCGGCATCGATAAGCGCACGCGCCGCTGGGGCAATTGCCGCGCGATCATCAATGCCCACGAACGGCAGCTCCGCATCGGTGGGCTGATCGCAGACCACCAGCGGCAGGCCCCTGCCCCGCGCGGCCGCGAGGTAGGCATCGCCCGCGGCGACCGAATAGACCACGAAGCCATCCACCGCGGCCGAACCCACCAGGCTGGTCGCCTCCGCCTCGCCTTCCGGGCCTGCGGGAATCAGCGTCAGCGTGGTCTGCGCGCCTGCCGATGCCTCCGCCATGCCCGCCAAGAAATCCACCGACGCCATGTCCTCGAAGGCATAGGACAGGTGCTCGGTTAGCAGCACGCCTACCGACCCGGCGCGGCGGGTGCGCAGGCTGCGCGCCGTGGGATCGGGACCCGGGTACCCGCGCGCCTTGGCCGCGGCCAAAATGCGCTCCCGCGTCGCCGGCGAGAGCTGGTCAGGGCGGCTATAGGCGTTGGATACGGTTGTGCGCGAAACCCCCAGCTCCGCGGCGAGGGAGGCCAGTGTCTTCCGGGTGGGGCTGCGTTTAACCATGCCTGTTACCTTACCCTGCGCCCCGCCGCTGGATTTTCAATACATATTCAATTGACAATGATTGCCAGCAAACGCACACTGGAGGGTATGCACACGTCACTACGCGCAACAACAGCCCTACTCGCAGCAAGTGGCCTCCTTTTCACCGCCGCGTGCTCCGCAGATTCTGGATCTGGCTCCGGATCCGACTCCGGCGAAAAGAAGCTTTCCATCGTCGCCTCCACATCCATCTGGGCCGATGTTGCCCAGGCGGTGGCCGATACCGCCTCCGGCATCGACATCGAGGTAAAACCCATCGTGGAAGGCAATGACACCGACCCACACCACTTCGAGCCCACCGCGGCCGATGTAGCCAAGGCCAATGACGCCGATATGCTCGTGGTCAACGGCGGCGGCTACGATGCCTGGATTTACCAGACCGTCGCCGATCAGGACAACATCATCTCCGCCCTGCCCCTGACGGACCACGGCAAGCTGGACGAGGACCCCGATGTCATGACCATCGATGCCGCGAAGGCCACCGCCAAGGATGACCCGGACAAGGTCACCAATATCGAGGGCAACGAGCACATCTGGTACGACCCCGCCGCCCTGGAGGAGGTAGCAGGCTCCATCGCGGACCAAATCAACGAGGAATACTCCGACGCCGGCGCCACCACCGAGAAGATCGACTCCCACGTGGATCAGCTGCGCGATAAGCTCAAGGAGCTTCCAGATAGCCTGAATTACGCGCAGACCGAGCCCATCGCCGATTACCTGATGAAGTACACCGACACCAAGGACGTCACCCCCGAGGGCTTCCGCAAGGCCACCATCTCCGAGGGCGAGCCCGCTACTGCCGATGTCGCCGCCTTCATCAAGGCCATTGACGATGGCGAGGTCGATCTCCTCATCTTCAACCCCCAGACCGAAACCGATACCGCCAGCCGCATCAAGTCCGCCGCAGAGGACAATGACGTCGATATCGTAGAAATCGGCGAAACCCCTCCGGACGGTAAGAAGTTCTGGGAATACTACGACGAAGTCACGAGCAAGCTGGGGAAGCACTAGTGCTCGTTGAATTCCATGAGGCCGCAGTAGACCCGCTGTGGTCACAGCTTAACCTCGCCGTGGACCGCGGCGAGTTTATCGCCGTTTTAGGCCCCAATGGCGTGGGCAAGTCCACCCTGCTGGGCACCATCCTCGGCACCCGCACGCTGACCAGCGGCCGCGTCGACGTCAACTGCCGGGTCGGGTTCATCCCCCAGCAGCGCATGTTCCCCGCTGACCTTCCCCTGCGCGCCCGCGACTTGGTCTCGCTCTCCGTGGCGCACGGGGTGTTCCGGCACCGGCACACACCCCGTGGACGGGTGGACGAGTTGTTGGAAGAGGTGGGTGCCACGGGGCTGCGGGACCGGCGCGTCGGCCAGCTTTCCGGCGGCCAGCAACAGCTCATCCGCCAGGCCCAGGCCCTGGCCAATGACCCGGACCTCATTCTTGCCGATGAGCCCCTCCTCTCCCTCGACCCCGCCCGGCAAAACGCCACGGTTAACAAGCTGGACTCGCTGCGCCGCGAGCGCGGGACCTCCATTATCTTTGTCACCCACGGCATCAACCCCGTGCTCGGGGTGACGGATAAGGTCCTCTACATCGCACCCAATGGCCACACCTTCGGCCCGGTGGATGAGGTCATGCGCTCCGAGGTGCTTTCGGAGCTGTACGGTTCCAAGGTCAATGTCTTAAACGTCGACGGGAGGCTCATCGTTGTCTAGCTTCTGGGAAGATACCCAATACCTACTCAGCGTGGACTTCGTGCAGTCCTCGCTCATCGCCTCTGCGTTGCTGGGCATCCTGTCTGGCGTGATGACCTCGCTCATCGTGCTGCGCCAGATGTCCTTTTCCGTCCACGCCACCTCTGAGCTGGCGCTCATGGGTGCCTCCGCGGCGCTGCTTTTCGGCCTCAACCTGGGCTTCGGTGCGGTTGCCGGCGCCATCGTCGCCGCCATCATCCTGGCCATGCTGGGCTTTAAGGGCCAGCAAGATAGCGCCATCGGCGTGGTCATGAGCTTTGGCCTGGGCCTTTCGGTGCTGTTCTTGCACCTCTACCCCGGCAATTCCAATACGGCGATGACGCTTCTGACCGGCCAAATCGTCGGCGTTTCCTCCGCCTCGGTGTGGCTGCTGGCCGCCACCACGGTCATCATCGTCGCCGCCGTCGGTTTCCTCTGGCGGCCCATGCTCTTTGCCTCCGCCGATCCTGATATGGCCCGCGCCGCCGGCGTTCCCACCCGCGCCATCTCTGTCGCCTTTGCCGTCCTCGTCGGCCTCGCCGCGGCGCAGTCGGTGCAAATCGTCGGCTCGCTGCTCGTCATGGCGCTGCTTATCACCCCCGGCGCGGCGGCGGTACAGATCACCTCCTCGCCCCTGCGCGCGGTGCTGTGGTCCACCATCTTCGCCGAGGTCTCCGCCGTGGGCGGTTTCATCCTTTCGCTGGCGCCAGGCCTACCGGTCTCCGTCTTCGTGACCACCATTTCTTTTGTGATCTACCTGGTGTGCCGGTTCATCGGCTGGCGGCAGGGCAAGCGCGCTATCCGCGATGAGGTAGCGGCCAAGCATTTCCACGCCGATAACCGCAGCGCCGCAGAGGCCCACCACGCCGACTAAACTCGGCGGGCATGCATATTCATCGCCGCACCGCGGATGTGGCTGGCCACACCCGCCGCTTCATCGTCATCGAGCCCGAGCACCTCGAGCCCCAGCCGGACTTACTGCTGTTTTTCCACGGCTCCCACCAGTCCGCCAACGTCATCCGCCGCTTTACCAACGGCACGGTGGACGCGCTTGCCGATGCCACCAATACCCTCGTCGTCTACCCCGACGGCATCGGCCACCACTTCAACGACACCCGCGCCGATCTGCCGGTCCGCGCCCGGGAGCTCGGGGTGGACGACGTTGCTTTTAGCACCTTCCTCATCGAGACCATGCAGCGCGAGTACTCCACCGCGCGCACCTTCGCCGCCGGCTATTCCAACGGCGGGCAGATGGTGCTGCGCCTGCTTTACGATGCCCCCTTTACCCTCACCCGTGCCTGCGTCTTCGCCTCCACGCTGGGCGAGGGTTCCAACCACGCGCCCACCCACCCCGATGGCTACCGGCCTACCCCGCTGCTTTTTATCCACGGCACCGAAGATCCGATTGCGCCCTATGATGGTGGGCTAGCCGGCATCGATGGGCAGCAAACCCGCGGGTGTGTGCTTTCTGCTCCCGTCACCGCAGAACACTTCGCACTCGCCAATGGTTGCCGCCCGCCCCGCGAAACCCAGCCCATTCCCGGGATAACGTCCACCTACTACGACGGCGACTTTCCCGTGGAGCTGTGGACCATGGAAGGCCTTGGGCATGTGATTCCCTCTAGCAAAGAAACGCCGCCGAGCATAGGGCCAAATACGGATTCCTTCAATGCTGTGGATAAAGTCCGCGAATTCTTCGGCTTAGGTGACGCTTAAGGGTAGTTGTCCACAGGGAGGTGGGCATCGGCTAGCGCGGGCTTGCGAGGCTCTTTAATCTCTGGGGCATGAACGCGCTGCAGACATTTCTCAGGGGCCTGGCACCCGGCATGGATATCATCGCCGACTGCCACGGCATGTCTGTGCGCGCGCTGATTGCGGCCGGGTGCCCCGATACCACCGCCACCCGCCTGCTCACGCTTGCCGAAACCTACTTCGGCACCACCACCTTTCGCCGCCAACAACGCGAGTCCATCGCCGCGAGTCCATCGCCGCGAGCCGCGCCAATGGGCACAGCCTCACGGCATTGCTTACCATCGAGCGCCACGCCGCCAAGCTGAAGAAAAAGCGCGATGCGTGGGCGCTGCGGCGCGAATTGTGTGGGATGAAGGGAAAGGTCTCGGATATCGATAAGCGGGGCCGCGCCCGCGTCAAAGAGCTCAAGGGCCCCGTGAAGCGCCAGCCCGGCGTGAAGATTTATCGCCGCGCTGACGGCCCCTGGACAATGTCCATTACCGGCCCGTCCGCCGATATCGCCGATATGCACGCCGCGATTGATAAGGACGCCCCGCTTGCCTCTGTGCAGAATATCTTCCACGGCGAGGCCGCCGCCCGCCCCAGCGTGACAACCAATGTCGTGCTTCGCCTCGACGAGCTCGACCGCATCGTCGATTTCGGCTCCGGCTCCCCTTCCGGTTCAAGCTCCAAGCCTGGCTCGAGCTCCAACGCCCGCGCCGGCTCATCCGCAGGCACAAACTCGAAACCCAGCACCGATTCCGGCTCAGCCGCCGGCTCGGGCTCCAACGCCGCTGCTGACCCTAGCGCGAACCTTGGCGCTGACTCTGCCCATGGTTCTGGCTCTGACGGCGATGTCGTGGTCCAGCTGACCAATGGCGCCACAATGACCGGTGCTGATCTGGTGCGACGGGCGTTTACCGAGCACGGCTACGTCACCCTCATTCATCCAGTGGAAGGTCCGGTAAACCTTTACCGCACCTCGCGCTTTGCCTCTGCAAAGCAACGCCTGATGGCAGCGGCCGAAAACCCGGTCTGCCCGTGGCCGGAGTGCCGCTACCCCGCCGATGAATGCCAGGTTCACCACCTCAATGCCTGGAAAAATGGTGGCGAGACCAACCCGCGAAACTTGACCATCGCCTGTCCGTACCACAATGGCGTGAATGACGACGATCCCAACGCCCCGCCATTGCGCGGGCACTTAGCCCGGGTCAACGGAACCATCCGATGGCTGCCGCCCTGGGCAGATAATGGTTAATCGTTGCGGCCCACAACGTTTCGCACTCAGAAGGTTGTGCCCGCAAAGGACCCAGCGTGCCTTTTGACGCTGGGCTTGCACCCGCGCCGGTGATTCTGAGCGCTCGAAACATGACCAGCATGGCCTCCGGCGATAATCCAAGGCGGTGAGCCGGCAGGGTAAGAACGGGTTATTTTGCGGCGGCGCGGCGTTGGCGCGCGAACTCGGATAGCACCGAGCCCGCGGCAACGGAGGCGTTGAGGGATTCAACCCACCCGGTCATGGGAATGGACATAAGGACATCGCAAGTTTCGCTGACCAAGCGCGAAATTCCCTTGCCCTCGGAGCCGATGACGATGACCACGGGGTCCGTGCCGCCTTCATAGGTATCCAACGTGTGATCCCCGCCGGCGTCGAGGCCGACGACTTGGTAGCCGTTTTTCTGGAATTCCTTCACGGTGCGCGTGATATTCGTTGCGCGGGCGACCGGCAAACGGGCAGCGGTACCAGCTGAGGTGCGCCAGGCCACCGCGGTGACAGAAGCCGAACGGCGCTCTGGAATGATCACGCCATCGCCGCCGAAAGCGGCCACGGAACGGATGACGGCACCCAGGTTGCGCGGATCGGTGATGTTATCCAGGATGACGAACATGCCGGGGCGCGGGTTCTCGGCGGCGTTGGCAATCAAATCCTCCACCGCGGCGTACTTGTACGGCGGAATCTGCAAGCCGATGCCCTGGTGCATGCCATTTCCCGTCATGCGGTCCATCTCGTGGCGCTGGACCTCGATGATGGGGATATTGCGGGTATTGCACATGGACACTGCCTCGGAAAGCCGCTTATCATTGCGAGTTCCGGCAGCGATGTAGAGCGTGGTGGCCGGCACCTTGGCGTGCAGACACTCGATGACCGGGTTGCGGCCCACCACCATCTCTGCGGTTTCTTTCTGGTGGCGCCCCGAGTTGCGGCGCTCACGCTCCAGCTTCGCCTTGTGCTTGGCGTGGTAGACGCGGTCCTCGGCCTTCGGGGTGGGGCCCTTGCCTTCTAGGCCCTTGCGGCGCTGGCCGCCGGAGCCTTTGGTAGCGCCCTTCTTATTCGTCTTGCGGATGCCCGCGCCACCGCGGCCATGGGTTCGTGCCATCGTTTCAGTCCTTTCGAGGAAACCGTTCAATAACCAGCGGAAATAACAGCGAAACGCTGCTTAACGCTGGGTCAACGACCACGTGGGGCCGTCTGGGGTATCGGTAATGGTAATGCCGGCGGTAGTGAGGCGGTCACGCACGGCATCGGCAGTAGCGAAGTCTTTTTCTGCGCGGGCCTGCGTGCGCCGTTCCAGTTCTGCCTGGACCAGCGCATCCAGCGCCGCGTCTGCCCCGCTAGCTTCGCCTCCATCTTCCCACTCCAGCGGGTCAAATCCAAGTACGTGCGCCATCCCGCGCACCTGGGCGGCCTTCGCGCGGGCGGCGTCCTCGTCCCCGGCGGCCAGGTCCTTATTACCAGCGCGCACGGTGGTGTGGATGGCGGCCAGCGCCTTGGGCACGGCGATATCGTCATTCATGGCGTCCTCGAAGTCCGGCGTCCAGTCGCCGCGTTCGACGCCTGCAAAGCGCTTGACGAAGTCCTCAATCCGCCGGTAGCCCGCCGCCGCCTCCGTCAGGGCGGATTCGGAGTATTCCAGCACGGAGCGGTAATGCGCAGAGCCCAGGTAGTAGCGCAGCTCCACTGGGCGCACGAGCTCTAGCATATTCGAGATGGAAAGCACGTTGCCGAGCGATTTCGACATCTTCTCGCCGGCCATCGTCACCCAGTGGTTATGCATCCAGTAATTGGCGAACTTATCGCCAGCCGCGTGCGATTGCGCGATCTCGTTTTCGTGGTGCGGGAATTGCAGGTCCAGGCCGCCGCAGTGGATATCGAAATTGGAACCCAGGTAGTACGTCGACATGGCAGAGCACTCCAAGTGCCAGCCCGGGCGGCCGCGCCCCCACGGGGTGGGCCAGCTCGGCTCGCCCGGCTTCGCGGCCTTCCACAGAGCGAAGTCCAGCGGGCTGCGCTTGCCCGCGTTGTCTGACTCGCCTTGTTCCATCTCCTCGACGCGGTTGCCGGACAGCGCGCCGTAGTCGGATCCTTCCGCCTTGGTCCAGGCCTCGACATCAAAGTACACGGAGCCGGCTGCATCGGCGGGGGTCGATGCGCCATCGGTCTGCGCGGTGGTTTCGGAGTCTTGGGCGGGCGCGGGGACAGGGTAGGCAAAGCCGGCATCGATAAGCCGCTGCATGTACTCGACCATCTGGGTGACAAAGCCCGTCGCGCGCGGCTCCACGGACGGTGGGAGCACGCCGAGCAGGTTATAGGCCTTGGTAAACTCGCGCTCGTAGGTAGACACCCACTCCCACCAGGGGCGATTATTCTCGGCGGCCTTGGTAAGGATCTTGTCATCGATATCGGTGACATTGCGCACGAGCGCGACGTCATAGCCTTGCGCGAGCAGCCAGCGGCGCAGGATGTCGAAAGCCACACCGGAGCGCAGGTGGCCGATGTGCGGCTGCGCCTGCGGGGTGGCACCACACAAGTAGATGGAGGCATGGCCGGGGCGAATCGGCTCGAAATCGCGTTGGCTGCGGGTGGCTGTGTCAAAAATGCGCAAAGTACTCACGCCACCCAGTCTAAATCACCCGTGCGCGGGGTTAGTGTTGGCGCCGCCAGACAACGGCCGTTGCTACCGCCGCGCGGCCCTCTTTGCGGCCGGTAAAGCCCAAATGGTCGGTCGTGGTGGCGGAAATAGAAACATCCGCGCCGAGGATTTCCGAAAGCACGGCCTCGGCCTCCTCGCGACGCGGGCCCATCTTCGGCGTCTGGCCAATGAGCTGGGCTGCGGCATTGCCGATGATAAAACCTTCCGATTCCAGCAGCTCGCGGCACTCGCGCAGGAGCTGGGCGCCGGAGACACCATCGTATTCGGGCCGGCCCACCCCCACGAAGGAGCCGAGATCGCCGAGGTGGGAGGCGGAGAGGAGGGCATCGACAAGCGCATGGGCTACAACATCGCCGTCGGAGTGGCCTTCGCAGCCGGGGGCGTCATCGAAAAGCAGCCCGGCAATCCAGCAGGGCTTACCGGCTTCGATCTGGTGGGCATCGGTCGCGATGCCGACGCGGGGGATGATGGGCTCAGTCATGCTGCTCCTCTGCAAGGGCGCGGGCCAGGGTCAGGTCCGTGGGGGTGGTGATTTTGAAGGCGAGGATATCGCCCGGCACGGTCTCCACGCGCTGGCCGTACCATTCCATCAGGCTGGCATCGTCCGTGGCGGTGAAATCCGGCTGCTTGCGCCAATAATCCAGGTTGGCCTGGCGCAGCGCGGCGAGGCGGAACCCCTGCGGGGTCTGCACGGCGCGCAAGCGGGCGCGATCGGGGGTGCCAATGACGGTGTCACCGGCGACCTCCTTGATGGTATCGGTCACGGGAACCACCGGGATAACGGCGGGCGCACCGGCCAAGACGCGCCGCGCCACGCGCTCGACCATCGCGGTGGGGGTGAGCGCGCGGGCGGCATCGTGGATGAGCACCACGGCGTCCTCGTCCGGAATGGCCTGCAGCCCGGCCCAGATGGAATCGGCGCGCTCGCCACGCCCATGCACGAGGCGCACCGGGATATCTGCGCGCACGCGCTTGACGATGCCCCCAGCTTCCCCCTCCATAGCCGGGCTCACCACCGCAATGACCTCGTCCACGAGGCCGGAGTTGGCCATGGTGCGTATGGATCGCTCCAGCAGGGTGCGCCCGTGCAGATCGACGTAGGCCTTGGGCACCTCCGCGCCGAGGCGGGTGCCTTGCCCGGCCGCGGCGATTAAGGCGATAACGCGGGGTTTAGTCTTCGTCGTCGAAGGAGAGGTCATCGAGATCGATGTCGTTGTCGATATCGGTGGTAATGGACTGATCATCGACCAAGCCGGCGGCGCGGTGGCGCTCGATGGTGGCGTCGATTTCTTCCATCATGGTATCGGCCTTTTTGTCATCGACCGGCTGCGCCAGCGCCAGCTCGCCCACCAGGATGGTGCGGGCCTTGCCCAGCATGCGCTTCTCGCCGGCGGACAGGCCGCGGTCCTGGTCGCGGCGCCAGAGATCGCGCACCACTTCTGCCACCTTGTTGATATCGCCGGACGCAAGGCGCTCCTGGTTGGCCTTGTAGCGACGGGACCAGTTGCCGGCCTCTTCCACGTCTTCATCGCGCAGCACGGAGAAGACCTTTTCCAGGCCCTCCTTGCCCACGACATCGCGCACGCCGACGTTATCCGCATTCTTCTTGGGCACGCGGACGACGAGATCGGATTGGTTGATGTGCAGCACGAGGTATTCCAGCTCTTCGCCGCCCATTTCGCGGGTTTCGATATCCTCGATGACCGCCGCGCCGTGGTGCGGGTAGACGACGACCTCGCCGACCTTATATTCCATTGCCACTCCTTATAATCCCGTGAATATGCCGATAACTAAGGCCGCCATTTTATCACGCGCGGCGTGCCTACCACCGGATGCCCCCGATTACCCCCACGGACTACCCGCTAGGTTAGCGAGAAACTGTGTACTTTATATCGAAAGGGACTAGGCTAAAGATTTGATAAGCCCTGAGATCGCAATTGATGGAGGATGCTCAACGTGCAGTCCCTGAAGTCCGCCGCCCGTCGCGGTGCCATTATTTCCGTTACCGCCGTCTCCGCTTTGGCGCTGGCTTCTTGCTCGGCAGGCCACGTCGCCCAGACGGCAGAGAAGGTAGCTGCGGTTGATGGCGCTTCTGCCAGCACCGATGACGAAAAGATTGCCGTCCGTGATGTCACCATCCTGACAGAGCCAGACGGTGGTGCCGCGTTGAAGTTCAACGCCGTCAACCAGGGCTATGAAACCGATGTCATCACCTTGAAGTCCGTGAAGGTCGACGGCCAAACCGTCGAGATGAAGCAGACCCAGCCGCTCAAGCGCGATCACTCCATCGTGGCGGACTCCCAGGAGAACTTGGACGCCACTCCGGATCACGATTCCGAAACCGTGCAGTACGTAGCCACCCACCTGGATAACGATGACTTTGGCTACGCCGGCCACCGCCCGGTTACCTTCGAGTTTTCCAACGGCTCCATCGAGGTCGACGCCACCGTCGCCGCCTCCCAGATGGAGGCCGGTAAGTACGACCGCGACGTGGAATCCCCAGAGGGCTACACCACCGACGCGAACACCGGTAACTCCCACCACTAATAGCCCACCGCACGCGCGCCCCACTCTTTCCGCGGAGTACGGGCGCGTTCGTCGTTTTGGCCGCCACGTTCTAGGCTCTACATCATGGCCAAAAAATCTCGCCCCATCCACACTTGCTCCGAATGCGGTTATGTCTCCCCCAAGTGGCTCGGGCGCTGCCCGGATTGCGGTTCGTGGGGGACGATGGAGGAAAAGGCACCGGTGGTGGCGGGGGCATCGGCAAGCGGTGGGCATAAGGGCGTCGCGCCGACGAGCCCGGTGCAGCCCATCACACAGGTGGGCGCGCAGGCGACGAAGACGGTGCGCACGGGCATCGGCGAACTTGACCGCGTGCTGGGTTCCGGCATCGTGCCGGGATCGGTGGTGCTCATGGCCGGCGAGCCCGGCGTGGGCAAATCCACGCTGCTTCTCGAGGTCGCCTCCCGGTGGGCCCAGCTCGGCCGCACCGTCCTCTACGCCACCGCCGAGGAATCCGCCGGCCAGGTCCGCGCCCGCGCCGAGCGCACCGGGGCGCTGCAAGAATCGCTGTACCTCGCGGCCGAATCCAACCTGGACGCCGTCTTTGGGCATGTCGATGCCGTTAAACCCGGCCTCATCATCGTGGACTCCGTACAGACCATGCATGCAGTGGGGGTAGAAGGCGTGCCCGGCGGCGTCGCGCAATCGCGCGCCGTGACCGCGGCGCTGACCTCCCTGGCGAAATCCACCGGCATCCCCGTGCTGCTGGTGGGGCACGTGACCAAGGACGGAAACGTGGCGGGACCGCGGGTTTTGGAGCATCTTGTCGATGTCGTCTTAAACTTCGAAGGCGACCGCCAGTCCAGCCTCCGCATGCTGCGCGGGATGAAAAACCGCTTCGGCGCGACCGATGAGGTGGGTTGTTTCGAGCAAACCGCCGGGGGTATTCGGGAGGTCGCGGACCCGTCGGGGCTCTTCCTCTCCCACCGCGGCACGACTCCGGATGGCTCCGCGGTAACCGTTGCCATGGACGGCGTGCGGCCCATCCTCGCCGAGGTCCAGGCGCTGACCGTGGACCCCGTGGCGAAGAACCCGCGGCGCGTGGTCACGGGACTCGATGCCAACCGCGTGCCCATGGTGCTCGCCGTATTGCAGGCGCGCGCCGGCCAGCGCACGAACGATAAGGATGCTTATGTGGCCACGGTGGGCGGCATGCGGATTACCGAAACCGCAACCGACCTCGCGGTGGCGCTGGCTACCTGGTCCTCGCTGCACGAGCAGCCGCTGCCGGCGAAGACGGTGGTCATTGGCGAGGTGGGCTTGGCCGGCGAGCTGCGGCCCGTGCCGAATATTGAGCGGCGCCTGCAGGAAGCGGCGCGGCTGGGATACAAGCGGGCGATTATCCCGCGCGGGGAAATCAACCCCGTGGACGGCATGCAGGTGCGGCAAGTCGCAACGCTTGGCGAGGCCCTCGCCGCAGTCCAGCCGTAGTTCAACCGTAACCGGTGATTGGTTCTTGCCAAGCTGTTGCCGAGGGGAGGGCGCTCCGGCGGCGCGGACTCCCGCGCGGGATGCTTCCGCCCGAGCTGGTTCCGCGCGGCCGACTGTAAGGAGGCCGCGCGCTTAGCGGAGGGTGAAGTCCTGCGGCGGGGAGGAATTATCGCCGATAACAGTGTGGGCGAAGTAGGCACCCGGCTCGGCAGTCGGGCGGTCGGTGCACTTGCCCGGTTCGGATGCCTGGCGGGACCATTCGGCCTCGAATTTCAGGTCCTTGCCCGCGGGGAAGGTCTGCTCACCGGTCTGCACGGAGGCGTAGCAATCGGTATCGGACCATACGCGCTGGTTATCGGTCATCTTGTAGACCTCGAAGCGCAGCGAGTTCTCATCTAGGTCGATTTTGCAATCCGCGGCGGTGGGGTTGGTGACGGTCATGAAGAACTTCGGCAGCTCGCCGTCCGGCACGGAGTAGTTGAGCATGGAGGTGCGCACCTCCAAGTCCTCAAGCGAGCAGGTGTCCTTCGCGGCGTGCACGGATTCCTCGGGCTCCTTGCTTTCCGATGCCCCATCCCCTGCTTCCTCCGCCTCGGACTCCGATTCAGAGGCAGACTCGGATTCGGATTCGCTCGTCGAATCCGTGGACGTGGTTGCGGATTCGCTGGTGGTTTCGGCGGAGGTGGTTGCCGCCGAAGACTCTGAGGACGCGGCAACGGAATCGTCGCTATCGCCGCCAAAGGCGGCCACCGCCGCCCAGATCAGCACCACGGCCAGGACGATCACGATGATAAGCGCGGCAACCCGGCGGCGCTTATAGATCTCTTCTGGAAGGGGCTTATTCTGGTTCACGCACTCAATTTTAAGTGGTAGACGCGCCTGGATCCGCTAAGCCGGCACCGCGTGTCAACTCAACGCCGTAGGAGTGCAATGGCTCCACGCGCGATTCTTCGAGGAGATAGCGGGCGCCGACGATGCCGAAGGAGCCATCGTCAAGCTGCTTGCGCACATTAGGGATGCTGGCCACGACCTGGGTGACGGTTTGGAGGGTGTGTTGACGCTCGACATCGGCAAGCGTGGCGTCAGGGCCCGCAGTCCAAGCGGACGTCGCGACCTTCTCGATGATGGGCCGCTGCAGGCCGATGGGCAACTCGCCCCCGCGGACAAAATCCACCGCGGCCGCCACCGCACCGCAGGACTGGTGACCCAAGACCACCAACAGGTTGGGGTGCAGGTGGTCGAGCGCATAGTCCAAGGAAGCCAGCACGGAGGCGTCCAGGATGTGGCCGGCGGTGCGGATGACGAAGGCATCGCCGAAACCGATATTGAAGATGTGCTCGATGGGCGCGCGGGAATCCGAGCAAGCCAGGACCACCACGCGGGGATCCTGGCCCTTGGTGAGCCCGTCGCGCTCATAAATCTTGTTGAGATCCATGATGGTGCCGTCGATGACGCGCTGGTTTCCGGCCTGGAGGGCCTCCCAGACGGCTTGCGGATTATGGGCAACGTTACTTAATGGCATGAACTACATTTTAATGCCCTAGACTGTCCTGCGAGATGGATACGCACGCACTTCTTTCCTGGTTTGACGCCAATGAACGCGATTTGCCCTGGCGGCGCCCCGGTACCTCCGCCTGGGGAGTGCTCCTTTCCGAGGTCATGAGCCAGCAGACCCCCGTCGCCCGCGTCGCCCCCGTGTGGGAGGAATGGATGCGGCGCTGGCCCACCCCCACGGACTTCGCCCAAGCCTCCCGCGCCGAGGTTCTGCGCGCCTGGGGCAAGCTCGGCTACCCGCGGCGCGCGCTGCGGCTCTGGGAGTGCGCGGGGGTAATGGACGAGGTTCCATCAGACGTGGATGAGCTGCTCGCACTGCCTGGAATCGGCGACTACACTGCCCGCGCCGTGGCGTGCTTTCACTTTGGCCAGAACGTGCCGGTGGTCGATACCAACGTGCGCCGCGTCTATGCCCGCGCCGAGGACGGGAATTTCCTCGCCCCGTCGCCCTCCAAGCGCGAGCTCGCCGCTGTGGCCGCCCTCTTGCCCGAGCGCAACGGGCCGCGGTTTTCTGCTGCGCTCATGGAGCTCGGCGCGCTGGTGTGTACGGCGAAAAATCCCGATTGTAAGCGCTGTCCCCTGCGCGCGACGTGTGCCTGGCAGCTCGCCGGGTGCCCCGAGCCTTCCGCCGCGGAACAATCCCGCGCAAAAAAGCGCGTGCAAAAATTTGCCGGGACCGACAGGCAGGTGCGCGGCAAGATTCTAGACGTGCTGCGCGCCGCCGAACACCCGGTGCCGCAGTCTGCTATCGACGTGGTTTGGCCCGATGCCGCGCAACGTTCCCGCGCGCTGGCTTCGCTGCTTGACGATGGCCTCGCCGAGCAAAACTCCGCCGGCCTCTTCCACCTGCCGGTTTAACCACCTGACGGTCTAACCACCTGCCGGTTTAACCTCCCGCCGGGCCTATCAGCGTTGAAGCACAGAGAATCGTTAACGCCAACGGCCGCGGAAGTTGAGCCCGCCAGGGAGGTTGACCCACATGCCGCCGCGAGAATTAAAGGTCACCGGGCCAATCTTCGTGGACATGGAAGCACCGGATCCGGAGATGTTAATCCAGCTATTCTTGCCGGTCTTTTTGCGCGAACGATATTGAAGTCCCATAACCGGCCATTTTAGCAATACCCCCGTGCACCACGCTGGGCACATACGAAAACCACCCAAGGTTCGCAGTGGAACCGAGGGTGGTTATGGAGGCCCGCGCGGGCCGGGGCGGGGCGGGCCGAGCCGATTAGTTACATCGGCTGGCCAGCACCTGCTGGTGGCGGGTTCTTGCCATCGTCGTCGGAGTTACCAGGGCCCGGCGTTTCCGAAGGCACATCCGGGGAAATGACATCCGGCTCGCCGTTGGTGTCGATGCCGTCATTGTCGGAACCGGAACCGCCGTCCTTTGGACCGTTGCCGTCGCCGTTGTCGTCGTTGGAATCGGAATCGGAGTTATCCGAATCGGAACCGTCGGAGGGATCGTTGTCGCGGACGGAGGCATCGGCAAGCGAAGGCTCATCGATGTCATCCGGCAGCGGCTTCGGGCGCGGGGTGAAAGTGAAGGTAGCGCCGGAGTCGTCCTTGGACTCGCCGTCCCAGCCTTCGACGTCGACCGAGATGATCTCGCCGGCGCCAATCTCGCCGAAGAGGATCTTCTCCGAGAGCTGGTCCTCGATATCGCGCTGAATGGTGCGGCGCAACGGACGAGCACCAAGAACCGGGTCGAAGCCGCGCTGGGCCAGGAGGTTCTGGGCCTTATCGGTGAGCTCGATGCCCATATCGCGCTCCTCCAGCTGGGTACCCACGCGGTCAATGAGCAGGTTAACCATCTGCACGATCTGCTCGCGGGTGAGCTGGTGGAAGACCACGACGTCATCGATACGGTTCAGGAACTCGGGGCGGAAGTGCTTCTTCAGCTCGTCGTTGACCTTTGCCTTCATCCGCTCGTACTGGGCGTCCGAATCGTTCTCGCTGGCGCCGGTAAAGCCCAAGCCCACCGGCTTAGAGATGTCCTGGGTACCCAGGTTCGAGGTGAAGATGAGGACGGTGTTCTTGAAGTCGACGACGCGGCCCTGGCCATCGGTAAGCCGGCCATCTTCCAGCACCTGCAGCAAGGTGTTGTAGATCTCCTTGTGGGCCTTTTCGATCTCATCAAAAAGCACCACGGAGAATGGCTTGCGGCGAACCTTCTCGGTCAGCTGGCCGCCCTCTTCGTAGCCAACGTATCCCGGAGGAGCACCGAAGAGGCGGGAGGCGGTGAAGCGGTCGTGGAACTCGCCCATGTCGATCTGGATGAGGTCATCATCTGAACCGAAGAGGAAGTTAGCCAGCGACTTCGACAGCTCAGTCTTACCCACACCGGACGGGCCGGCGAAGATGAAGGAACCGGAAGGACGGCGTGGATCCTTGAGGCCTGCACGGGTGCGGCGGATGGCGCGGGAGACGGACTTGACCGCCTCGTCCTGGCCAATGATGCGCTTGTGCAGCTCTTCTTCCATGTTGAGCAGGCGGGAAGATTCCTTCTCCGTCAGCTTCAGCACGGGGATGCCGGTCCAGTGCGCCAGAACCTCAGCAATTTGGTCCTCGCCCACCTCGGCGATTTCCTCCAGGTCACCGGAGCGCCACTGCTTTTCCTTCTCGGAGCGCTCCTCGCCCAGCTTGCGCTCGTCATCGCGCAGGCCGGCGGCCTTTTCGAAGTCCTGGGCATCGATAGCCGCTTCCTTTTCCCGGCGAACCTCTGCGATGCGGTCATCGACCTCGCGCAGGCCCTTCGGGGCGGTCATGCGCTTGATGCGCATGCGGGCACCGGCCTCATCGAGGAGGTCGACGGCCTTATCCGGCAAGAAGCGGTCATTGATGTAGCGGTCCGCCAGCTGCGCGGCAGCGTGCAGTGCCTCATCGGTGTAGGACACGCGGTGGTGCGCCTCGTACTTATCGCGCAGGCCCTTCAGGATGAGGAAAGTATCATCCAGCGAAGGTTCATCGACCTGCACCGGCTGGAAACGACGCTCCAGCGCGGCATCCTTTTCGATGTGCTTGCGATACTCATCCAGGGTGGTAGCACCGATGGTCTGTAGCTCACCGCGGGCAAGCTTGGGTTTTAGCAGCGAAGCAGCGTCGATGGCACCTTCGGCGGCACCGGCACCGACGAGGGTGTGAATCTCGTCGATGAATAAGATGATGTCACCGCGCTGGTTAATTTCCTTAAGAACCTTCTTTAGGCGTTCCTCAAAGTCACCGCGGTAGCGGGAACCGGCAACCAAAGAACCCAGGTCAAGCGAGTACAGCTGCTTGTCCTTAAGAGTTTCTGGGACCTTGCCGTTGACGATGTCCAGCGCCAAGCCCTCAACCACAGCGGTCTTACCAACGCCGGGCTCACCGATGAGCACCGGGTTGTTCTTGGTGCGGCGGGAGAGTACCTGCATGATGCGCTCAACCTCAGACTCGCGACCAACGACGGGGTCTAGCTTGCCGTCCTTGGCTGCCTGGGTGAGGTTGCGGCCGAACTGGTCCAGCACGAGCGAGTTGGAGCGCTCGCCCGAGCCGCCGGAACCACCGCGTCCGCCGGCACCGGCGCCGGAACCTGCGCCCGCGCCGATGGGGCCTGGGGCTTGGTTCGAGTCGCCGCCGCCTTCTTGCTGGCCGCCCTCGTAGCCGGACAGCAGCTGGATAACCTGCTGACGCACGCGCGGCAGATCAGCGCCGAGCTTCGTCAGCACCTGTGCGGCAACGCCGTCGCCCTCACGGATAAGTCCGAGCAGGAGGAACTCCGTGCCGATGTACTTGTGACCCATCTGCAGGCCCTCGCGCAAGGACAGCTCAAGGACCTTCTTAGCGCGCGGGGTAAAAGGAATGTGGCCGGTGTGCGGCTGGCTGCCCTGGCCGATGATCTCCTCTACCTCACGGCGCACGTCCTCCAAGGAAATGCCCATGGACTCTAGAGCCTTGGCAGCTACACCTTCTCCCTCGTGGATAAGGCCGAGCAGGATGTGCTCGGTTCCGATGTAGTTGTGGTTAAGCATGCGTGCTTCTTCTTGCGCCAAAACGATGACGCGACGAGCACGGTCTGTAAACCTCTCGAACATGACTCCCCTAAACTTTCGCTTCTAATGTGGTACCCACTGTAACGCCGCACGCCCCAAAGGATTTCCTCTTTTTGGCCCCCATCGCCCTATAAACGGCCCAAACCGCCCATACTCGCAGCTCACATGGGTGTACGCCGGTAGCGAACAGGGCCTTTTTGCTCTAGAATCTTCTTCATTCTCCCTGTCGTCTCGTAGATACAAAGGAATAAAATAGCCGTGCCGCACCTTCCCGAATTCTTTGCTTCCCAGCACAACCTGCACGAAAAGGCAGTGCTGGATGAGGGGCCCAACTCCACCCTTTTTGTCGTGGAGGATGGCTCCACGCACGAGGAATTTACGGTGGAGATCTTTGCGGCGGAGGCAAGGGGCATCGTCAAGGCCTCTACCGCCTTGCACGGCCTGCACCACCCCGCGCTCGCCGCCCTGGTGGGCTCTGGCACCACCGCGGATGGCCAGGAGTTCTTGGTCCGCAAGGGCTGTAAGGGCACAGCCTTGCCCGCGCTTGCCGATGCCCCCACCAAACTCCGCGCCCAAGAAATCCTCACCCCCGTGGCCGGAGCGGTGGATTTCCTGATTAGCCGCAACCGCGCGGATTTCGCCGTCCATGGACTCAAGGCCGAGCGCGTTTTCGTGGATGAGGATAAAGAGGTCGCCGTCCTCGCCGCCGCTGGCCCAGGCGGTGCCAGCTCCGCGGAGACAACGGCGGAGAAGTCTGCACAGGAAACCGCCGAGAAAGATTCGGAAAAGGCGAAGAGCGCGACGGGTGCCGATGCGGTCCGCGCCTTCCAAAAACTCGTTACCGCCACGTGTCCTTCTTTTAGGCCGGACAAGGATTTCTCGAGCGCTAAAGAGGTCGTTAAGGCGCTGCGCCCCGAGCGGGATCTCGATACCTCACAATTCCCGCCGGTGCAGGTCGCAGAGCCCGAGTCCCAGCCGCAACAACAGTTCCCGCCACAACCGCAGCAACAGTTCCCACCGCAGAACCAGGCCGGGCCGCAGTATCAACAGCAATACCAGCAGCAGTACCAGCAACAGCCGGTACCGCCGATGAATACGGCCCCGCCAAAGAAGAAGGGCAAGGGCGGGCTCATCGCGCTCATTTCTGTTTTGGCCGTCATCGCGGTGGCCGCCGCGGGCGCGTTGTGGTTCTTCCTGTCCTACCCCAGCTGGGATGACAAGGAAAAGAACCTAGCGGATGCTTATCCGAGCCTGATCGGCTCGCGCAGCGGCCAAGACGGCGCGCTCGGTGCAGAGTGTTCCTCCCGTCCTCCAGAAGATGGACAAGAAGCGAAGATCACCTGCTCGGGCGATGGTTTCAACTACACCGCCGCCTACTACCCCAGTGTGGAAGAACGCGATGCCGTCCTCCCAAACACTGACCCAGTAGAGCTGTCTAACGATAGGTGCACCATCCAAAGCTACGAGGCCTCAACGGATCCGCAGACCTACGTTATGGCCGTGGAAGGCACCCAGTCCATCTTCATGGTGTGGGGCGACGATGCCGAATCCGCGCGGCTAAAGCTACCTTTGTGCGCGCAGTAGGCGCCGGAGGAGAGCTGGCGAGGCTGACCGGTCCGCGCTCTCCCGGCAGGGGTTACTCCGCGCGGCGCTAGTCCGCGCGGCGTTAGTCGGCGGCGGGCACGCGCTTGAGCAGCGGCGCTAGCACGAGCACGAAAAGCGAGAGCACGCCGGCGAAAAGGAAGGCCCAGTGCGCGCCTTGGGCGGTGGCGGCGGCCTCGCTCATGCCCTCGGCTTGGCCGGATTTGGTGCCGCTAGTCAAAAAGGCCACGAGGAAGGCGGTGCCCGCCGCGCCGGCGAGCTGCTGCAGCGTATTCAAAATGGCGGAGCCGTGGGAGTAGAGGTGATCGGGAAGCGAGGACAGCGAGACCGTCATCAGCGGGGTCATCATGAGCGCGATGCCCACGGCGAACAGGACATGCATGCCGATGACCATCCATACCTCGCTATTTTCTGTCAGCAGGGTCATCAGCCAAATGCCGGTAGAAAACATGATGGCGCCGGGAATCAACAGGGGCCGGGGGCCAAGGGCGTCATAAATCCGCCCCACAATCGGGGAAATCCCGCCCTGCAGGAGGCCGCCTGGCATGACCACGAGGCCGGTGACCAGCGAGGATACCGCCAGCGAGGTCTGCAGATAAATGGGCAGAATATTCACCGTACCCAGCAGCAGGGCGAACATGAGCAGCATGGCGATAACCGCGAGGGTGAAATTGCGGACCTTGAACGGGCGCAGGTCCAATAGCGCGCGGTTTACCTTCGCCAACCGGTGTTGGCGCACGGTAAAGGTGATGAGGGCGAGGATGCCGAGGAGGAGCAGGAGGGCATCGGCAAGCGAGCCGCCCTCCACCATCTTTTCGATGGACGAAAGGCCGTAAATGAGCCCGCCGAAGGCCAGGGCGGATAAGAATACCGACGGAATATCGAGCGGGGTATCCCTGCGCTCGCCCACGTTGACCAGACGGAAGTAGCCGGCGATGCTAATGGCGGCGATGAGCGGAACCATGGCCCAGAAGATGACGTGCCAGGTCGCCATGCTCAAAATGAACCCGCCGACGGTGGGGCCTAGGGCCGGCGCGACGGAGATAACCACGGTGATAATGCCCATGATGGTGCCGCGGCGCTGCGGAGGAACGAGCGTCATGGCCACGGTCATAAGGGTGGGAATCATCAGCGCGGTACCGGCAGCCTGCAGCACGCGGCCGGCCAGCAGTAACCCAAAGGCCGGGGCGAGCGCCGCTAGCACCGTGCCCGTCAGGAAGATGCCGGTGGAGGCGCCAAAAATCTGCCGGGTGGTGAATTTATCCATCAGGAACCCAGTGGTGGGAATGACCACGCCCATGGTGAGCAAGAAGCCGGTCAGCAGCCACTGCGCGGAGGTCGCCGGGATGGAGAAATCCGCCATGATGGTGGGCAGCGCCACCGAAAGCGCGGTTTCATTCAGGATCATCACCATCGCGGAGAGCACCAAGATGGTGAGGTTGGCTATGACCTCTGCGGAAATTTTCGGGGCGGGATTCTGAGACACCAAATCAGGATACTGAGTTGGCTTAACCTGCAAAACTTGGGGCGTATGATTTAGATGTCTTCTACCGCACCCTCGATTCACGTTAGGCAATCCCACAGTGCATTTCCTCAATGATTCCCGCCCGCCCTACGAGCTGACCTACTCGGATGTATTTATGGTGCCGAATCACTCGGATGTTGGCTCGCGGCAGGCGGTCGACCTCACCGCGGCCGATGGCACGGGCAATACCATCCCGCTCATCGTGGCGAATATGACCGCGGTGGCCGGCCGCCGCATGGCAGAGACCATCGCCCGGCGCGGCGGCATGGCCATCCTGCCGCAGGATCTCAGCCTGGAGGCCGCGGCGGAGACGATCGCCTCGGTAAAGGCCGCTGACCTGGTCTATGACACCCCAATCACCATCAAGCCGCACCACACGGTGGGCTATGCCAGCAACCTTTTGCACAAGCGCGCCCACGGCGCGGCCATCGTGGTCGACGGCGCGCTGCCGGTGGGCGTCATTACGCCGAAGGACCTGCGCGGGCAGGATAATTTTACCGCCGTGGGCGAGCTCATGACCACGGATTTGGTCACCTTACCGGTGGGCATCGACCCACAGGAGGCCTTTACCCGCCTGCGCGCAACCTCGCGCAAGCTCGCCCCTGTGGTCAACCCGGATGGCACGCTGGCCGGCATTTTGACGCGCAAGGGTGCGTTGCGGGCGACGATGTATAAGCCGGGCATCGACAAGCAGGGGCGCCTGCACATCGGTGCCGCGGTGGGCATTAATGGCGACGTTGAGGGCAGGGCGCGGGCGCTTGCCGATGCCGGCGCTGACGTCCTCGTCATCGATACCGCCCACGGGCATCAAGACAGCATGCTGGCGGCGCTGCGCAAGGTCCGGGACCTGGATTTGGGTTTGCCGATTGCCGCCGGAAACGTGGTCACGGCCGCCGGCGTGCGCGAGTTGGCCGCGGCGGGCGCGGATATTATCAAGGTCGGCGTGGGCCCCGGCGCGATGTGCACCACCCGCATGCAAACCGGCGTGGGGCGCCCGCAATTTTCCGCCGTGCTGGAGTGTGCCGCCGCAGCCCGCGAGGTTGGCGCGCACGTATGGGCCGATGGTGGCGTGCGCGATCCCCGCGACGTGGCCCTGGCGCTGGCCGCGGGCGCGTCCAATGTGATGATTGGCTCCTGGTTCGCCGGCACCTTTGAATCGCCCGGTGACCTGCACAAGGACGCCGATGGCTCGTTCTACAAGGAATCGTTCGGCATGGCCTCGCGCAGGGCGGTGCGCGGGCGCAATTCCGCTACCGAGGCCTTTGAGCGCGCCCGCCGCGAGATGTTTGAAGAGGGCATTTCCACCTCCCGCATCTACCTCGATCCGGAACACGGCGGCGTGGAGTACTTGGTGGACCGCATCATCTCCGGCGTGCGCTCGTCCTGCACCTACGCCGGGGCCGATTCGCTGGCTAGCTTCCACGAGCGCGCCACCGTGGGTGTGCAATCGGCCGCCGGCTTTGCCGAGGGCCAGCCGCGGGCCACCAACCGCTAGGACGCTTTGGGCGCATGCTACTTTTCAAGTATGTTGACTCGCTATGACCAGGCGGCCTCGCGCGCGGCCGCGCAGGTTATGGGGCAGTATTCCACCAGTTTTACCCTGGCCACGCGCCTTTTGCGCGGGCGGGTGCGCGAAGACATCCGCCACCTTTATGCCGTAGTGCGCTTCGCAGACGAGCTTGTCGATGGCACCGCGCACCAAGCCAGCATCGATGCCGCCGCCGCGCTCGATGCCTACGAGACAGCGATCCTAGCGGCGCCGGAGAAAAGGTTGCACACCGATCCCGTCGTGCACTCCTATGCCATTACCGCTAGGCGCTGTGGCTTCCAGCGCGAGCACCTCGTGGCCTTTTTCGATTCCATGCGCGCCGACCTTTCCCAGCGGGAGTATTCCGCCGCGGAACTCGCCGAGTATATCTACGGTTCCGCCGAGGTCATCGGCTTATTGTGCGTGCAGGTCTTCTTGGCGGAAGAAACCGTGTCCGCCGCCGACCGCTCCACGATGGACCGCGGCGCACGCCACTTGGGGGCAGCGTTTCAAAAGATTAACTTCCTGCGGGATTTAGGCGAGGACTCCTCGGTCCTGGGCCGGGCCTATTTTCCACAGGCCGCTGGCGGAGAGCTTTCCGAGGCCGCCAAGTCCGCGCTCATCGCCGATATCCGCCACGATCTCGCTGCCGCCGAAGAATCCATTAACCTCTTGCCGCTATCCGCCCGCTTCGGTGTGCGCGCGGCCGCCGATATCTTTGCCGAGCTCACCAACCGGCTCGCCGCTACCCCCGCCGCGGAGTTAAAAACCACCCGCATATCCGTGCCGAATCGCACCAAGGCGTGGGTGGCCGCCCGTGCGGTGCGAGCGGTGCGTGCGGTGCGTAGGCGCGCGGTGCGGTAATGCACCGCGCGTAGGTAAAGGACCCCGCCGAAGACTGAATCCTAAGGAGAACATCATGCACGCCGTCGTCATCGGGGCCGGCATCGCCGGCCTTGCCACCGCTGCCCTCCTCGGAAAAGAGGGCTATGAAGTTACCGTCGTAGACTCCCTAGACGAGGTCGGCGGGCGCGCGGGCAGCTATGCGGAGGCTGGGTTCCGCTGGGATACCGGACCGTCCTGGTACCTCATGCCGGATGCCTTCGACCACTTCTTTTCCCTCTGCGGTACCTCGACAGAAAAGGAACTGGATCTGGTGGGACTCTCGCCGGATTACCGCGTCTATACCGGCGGCCCCGCCGAATCCGCTACTGGCACCGGCTCGCGCCCTGCCCCCGTGGATGTACATTCCGGGACCGATAACGTGGCCCAACTCTTCGAGTCGCTAGAACCAGGCGCGGGCAGCCAGGTGCGCAGCTATTTGGCAGATGCCAGCGACGCCTACAACGTAGCGCTCGATCACTTTTTGTACACCACATTTTCGGCGCCCTTGAACTTGGTGCATGCAGATATTCGGCATCGGCTAGCGCGGATTGCAGCGCTGCTTACTACTAGCTTGCAAAAGCACGTCAACGGGCAATTTTCGGATACGCGCCTGCGACAGATCCTGAGCTACCCAGCGGTTTTTCTCTCCTCCGAGCCTGCCGCGGCCCCAGCGCTGTATTCCCTTTTAAGCCATACTGACCTGGTGGAAGGTGTGCGCTACCCCCTCGGCGGATTCCACGCGGTGGTGCAGGCCATCTACCGCCAAGCGGAAAAATTCGGCGCCACCTTCCGCTTGGGTGAAGAGGTCACCTCCATCACCACCACCGGCGGGTCCTCCTCCCGCGCCACCGGCGTCCGCACAACGAACGGGCATATCGATGCCGATATTGTGGTCTCGGCTGCTGACCTGCACCACACCGAAAATCAGCTGCTGCCCCGGAAGCTGCGCACCTATCCGGAGCGCTACTGGGCCCGCCGCAATCCGGGGCTGGGTACCGTGGTGGTACTCGCCGGTGTGAAGGGAAAGCTCCCGGAGCTAGCTCACCACACCTTTTTGTTCAGCCAGGACTGGGACCCCGATTTCCGCGCAGTCTTTTCCGCGCCGGAAACGGAACGTCCCCTCGGCGCCTCTGAGTCCATCTACATTTCGAAGGTTTCGGCCACCGACGCGGATGTCGCACCAGAAGGCCACGAGAACTTGTTCTTCCTCATCCCCGTACCCGCTGCAGAAGCCTACGGGCACGGCGATGCCTACCATCCCGAGGCTTCCCCGCGCGTTGCTGCTATTGCCGATGCCGCCCTCGACCAGCTTTCCCGCACCGCCGATATTCCTGACCTCCGCGAGCGAATCACCATCACGCGCAGCCTCGGACCAGCCGATTTTGCCGACCGCTATCACTCCTGGTCAGGTGGAGCTTTGGGGCCAGCACATACGCTATTTCAATCTGCGTTCTTCCGCGGGCGCAATGCCTCGCGCAAGGTGGCCGGCCTCTACTACGCCGGTGCGACCACCGTGCCGGGCGTCGGCGTGCCGATGTGCCTGATTTCTGCAGAAAACATCATCAAACGCCTGCGCGGCGATACCTCCGCTGGGCCGCTTCCCACAGATGATGCCTGAGGCCGCTCGCCGGATCGTTCTCCACTTGCCGCCCACTTCTCGCAGCGCGGCCTCCGATGCGCAACGCCTCCCGTTCGGCCTCGATTGTGGAGCCTCTGATGCGCAACCTCCTTTGTGCAACCTCCGATGCAATAGGTCCTCGGTGATAACTGAGCAAACTCGGCCCTGAGATGTAGCATTTTTCGCTCAGATATCACCGAGGAGGTTGCACTTTTGTGAAACCGATAGAACTAGGCAGAAGTAGGCGTGCGACTCGGCCTGCGAGGCACACGCGGCGGGTGCAATGGGTAAACAAAAAGGCTGCAGCCAAAGGAAGGCTGCAGCCGGTTTCGGGGCGCTAACGGGTGCCTGCGTGGGCGGGCACCGAGTGGGGGCGCCGGGTATGGGCTACTTCTGTTCTGGCTTTACCAGCGGGAAGAGCACGGTCTCGCGAATTCCGAGGCCGGTCAGGGCCATGAGCAGGCGGTCCATGCCCATGCCGGTACCGGCCGTCGGCGGCATGCCCTGTTCCATCGCGGCCAGGAAGTCCTCGTCCAAGACCATGGCTTCCTCATCGCCACCGGCGGCAAGGCGGGCCTGGTCCTCGAAGCGCTCGCGCTGGACGACGGGATCGACAAGCTCCGAGTAGCCGGTGGCCAGCTCGAAGCCGCGCACGTACAGGTCCCACTTTTCGGTCACGCCGGGCTCGGAACGGTGCTGGCGGGTTAGCGGGGAGGTCTCGACCGGGAAGTTCTTCACAAAGATGGGGCCTTCCAGTTGGTCCTCGCACAGGACCTCCCAGATTTCCTCCACCAGTTTGCCGTGGCCCCAGCCTTCGCCCTGCGGCACGTCGAGGCCGATGATCTTGGCAATACCTTTAAGGGTCTCCACGTCGGTGTCGATGGTGACCTCCGGCTGGCCGGGGAACTTGCGCTGCAAGGCCTCGTTCAGGGACGGGTACATCTCGATTTCGGGCCATTGCTCGCCGCCGAAGTCGAAATCGGTGCCATCGGCAAGCGTGACGGTGGTAGAACCAAAGACCTCGCGGGCCACGGACTGGATGGACTCGCGGGTCATGCGGGCGCAATCATTGTAATCGCCCCAGGCGGCGTAGGTCTCCAGCATGGCGAACTCCGGCGAGTGGGAGCGGTCCACGCCCTCATTGCGGAAGTTGCGGTTGATTTCAAAGACGCGGTCGATGCCACCGACGACGGCGCGCTTCAAGTACAGCTCCGGAGCAATGCGCAGGTAGAGGTCAATATCGAGCGCATTGGAGTGGGTGATAAACGGGCGAGCGGCCGCACCACCGTGCAGGGTCTGCAGCATCGGGGTTTCGATCTCTACAAAGTCCTGGCCTTCCAGGTAATTGCGCAGCGCACGCATGACCTTCACGCGCACCATGGCGTTCTTGCGGGCCTCTTCGCGGATAATGAGGTCGTTATAGCGCTGGCGCACGCGGGTATCTTCAGCCATATCCGCGAAGGACACCGGCAGCGGGCGCAGGGACTTGGCCGCCATGGTCCATTCCTCAGCCATGATGGACAGCTCGCCACGGCGGGACGCAACCACGTGGCCGCTAACGGAGATGAAGTCGCCCAAATCCACATCGGACTTCCAGGCATCGAGGCGCTCCTTGCCCACCTTGGCCTGCGAAAGCATGGCCTGCATCTGGGTGCCATCGCCGTCCTGCAAGGTGGCAAAGCACAGCTTGCCGGTATTGCGCATGAAGATAAGGCGGCCGGCAATAGCGTGGGTGACCTCGGTTTCCTCACCAGCGGCCAGGTAGGTCACGCCCTCTTCATTGCCCGGCTCTTCGCCCTCGGCCACTACGCGGAAATCATGGCGCAATTCCTTGAGGGAGATAGTGCGCTCGACGGATACCGGGTAGGCCTCCACGCCGGATTCGAGCAGGCGATCGCGCTTCTCGCGGCGGATGCGCAGCTGCTCAGGGACATCGTTTACTTCATTATTCTTCTGCTCGCTCACGTTAGCCTAGGGTAGTCGATCCCGCCCGCTACCCGCGATTTGGCCCATAGCGCCCCTACCCCGGGAAAGATTTACGCATAGTTCACTTCGCTGTCACCTCAAGGCCAACGCACTGTTACTGGCATCCCCTTATATATATGGCTGACCCCATGTCTTATCAATATTTTCGACCTTCTTTGGAGCAGTAATAATGGCGCTTAAAGGCCGCAACCTTCTCTCTAGTCTCTTCGCATCCTCTCGTTCCAGCTTGACGTGCACCTACAAGTGCGGCAATGCCTGCTTCGGTGAATGTGAGAACAAGTCTGATAACCCATACTTCGGTGACCAGTTCTCCCGCCGTACCGCTCTGCGCGCGGGCAGCTTGTCCGTAGTAACCGTCGGCGGCGGCGCCGCGTTGGCTGCCTGCTCCAACCCGGATGAAGTCTCCAATGAAGCCTCTTCCTCCGAGGCCAAGGGGGGCAAGACTTCCGAGGCCAATGTAGAACTCACCTCCGCAGAGGGTATGAAGTTTGACCCAGTTGAGCCGAACGAAAAGGACGAAGTAGTCATCCCGGATGGCTATAAGCAGTCCGTTCTCATCGCCTGGGGAGACCCGCTGTTCAAGGATGCGCCAGAGTTTGATGATAAGAACCAGACGGCCGAGGCCGCCGAGAAGCAGTTCGGCTTCAATAACGACTTCGCCGGACTTATCGAGCACCCGGATGATGACAATCGCCTTATCTACGTCTGCTCCCACGAGTACACCACCGAGCCGCAGATGTTCCCCAACTACGATGCGGATAACCCCACCGAAGAGCAGGCCAAGATTGGTTGGGCGGGCCACGGCCACTCCATCGTGGAGGTGTCCAAGGTGGGCAATACCGGTGAACTCAAGCGCGAGTTTGGTCCGCTTAACCGCCGCATCACCGCCACGACCGAGTTCACTCTGGTTGGCCCAGCAGCCGGCTCCGAGTTTGTGAAGACCTCCGCCGATAAGACCGGCAAGCAGGTCAAGGGCACCCTGAATAACTGCTCCGGCGGCATCACTCCGTGGAACACCATGCTCTCCGGCGAGGAGAACTTTGACCAGTACTTCGCTCACGCCAACCTGGATGACAAGAAGGCACAGGAATCCCTTGAGCGCTTCGGCATGGAAGATGGCGAATCCGAGCGCAAGTGGGAGCGCTTTGATAAGCGCTTCGACGTCTCCAAGGAACCGAATGAGCCCAACCGCTTCGGCTGGATCGTAGAAATTAACCCACTGGACCCGGAGTCCACCCCGGTCAAGCACACCGCGCTTGGACGCTTCAAACACGAGGCCGGCAATATTCACATCGCTTCCGATGGCACCGTCGTGTGCTACTCCGGCGATGACTCCCGCTTCGAGTACATCTACAAGTTCATCTCCACCAAGAAGTACGAAGAAGGCAACATCGAGCACAACCTCAGCATCTTGGACCACGGCGCCTTGTACGTGGCCAAGATGGAAGGCAACTCCCCAGAAGATGAGATCGACGGTTCCGGCGTACTGCCAGAGGACGGTGCCTTCGACGGCGAAGGTAAGTGGATCAAGCTGCTGACCTCCGATACGGAGAACAACAAATTCGAGTCCCACGTCGATGGCATGTCCGCCGAAGAGGTTGCCGTCTACACCCGCGAGGCCGCCGATAAGGTGGGCGCTACCAAGATGGACCGCCCTGAAGATATGCAGGTCCACCCAGACTCTGAGAAGGTCTACGTGGCCCTGACCAATAACTCCTACCGCGGTGCTACCGGCGAAAACGCCAAGAAGAACAAGGAAGATCCGATGGAGTGGGCTCCCGTCAAGGAAAATAAGAACGGTCTGGTCATGGAGATTGAAGATGACCACGCTGGTGAAAAGTTCACCTGGAATCTCTTCCTGGTCTGTGGCGATCCGAAGGAGGCCAATACCTACTTCGGTGGCTTTGACAAGGAGAAGGTATCCCCAATTTCCTGCCCGGATAACTTGGCCTTTGATAACCACGGCAATATGTGGATTTCCACCGACGGCAACGCGCTCGAGTCCAACGACGGCCTCTACGCCGTAACCACCGAGGGCGATACCCGCGGTGAGCTCAAGTGCTTCCTGACCGTGCCGGCGGGCGCCGAGACCTGCGGCCCCATCGTCACCGATGAGCGCGTGATGGTCAACGTCCAGCACCCAGGCGAAACCGATGACGCCACCTTTGAAAAGCAAACCTCCCACTGGCCAGAGGGGGGCACGTCCACCCCACGCCCAGCAGTGGTTGTGGTGTGGAAGAAGGACGGAAATATCGGCGTCGATAAGAATTAAACGCCACTCGGTTTAAGCACCCACCGCGCGGCCCTCGTTCCTCTCGGAGCAGGGGCCGTGCTTTTCGTCTATCCACTGCGACTGAACTAAGAGGTGTACTCCGACCCGCCTGCCAAATATAAATCTGCCCACCGGTCTCCCCCACAAGCAAATAGATACGTGAGTTATGGCATACTGTCCGCACGTGTGAGACACGCCACCTTCCCGCCTATGAGGAGACACACACTATGAACTCTCTTGTCCTCGCCATTGTCGGCATCGCGATGATGGCCGCCGGCTACCTGCTCTATTCCAAGTTCCTGGGCAAGAGCATCTTCCGGTTATCTGAGAACTACACCACCCCAGCGCACCGCCTCAAAGACGGCGTGGATTATGTTCCCACCAATAAATATGTGCTGTGGGGCCACCACTTCACCTCCGTGGCGGGTGCGGCACCGATTATCGGCCCGGCAGTGGCCGTCATTTGGGGCTGGCTCCCGGCATTCCTGTGGGTCACGTTAGGCACCTTCTTCATCGCCGGCATGCACGACTTGGGTGCGCTGTGGGCCTCGCAGCGACACAAGGGTCAGTCGATTGGTACGTTGTCGGGGCGCTACATCGGCAAGCGCGGGCGCAACCTCTTCCTCATCGTGATCTTCTTGCTGCTGCTCATGGTCAATGCCGCGTTCGCCGTGGTGATTTCGAACCTGCTTATTTCCACGCCCTCGGCGGTCATTCCTACGTGGGGTGCCATTGCCGTCGCGCTGCTGATTGGCCAGGCCATCTACCGCCTGAACTGGAACCTGCCGCTGGTCTCCCTCGTGGGCGTGGTGGCGCTGTACTCGCTGATGGTTTTGGGCGACCGCTTCCCGGTCGTGTTGCCGGAGACGGTCCTGGGCATTCCCGCCAACGGCGTGTGGATCATCCTGCTATTTATCTACGCCTTCATCGCCTCGCTGCTGCCGGTGTGGGTGCTGCTCCAGCCGCGCGATTACATCAATGGCCTGCAGCTTTTCGTGGGGCTTATTATCTTGTACGGCTCCTTCCTCATCACCCGTCCGGAGCTCGCCGCCCCAGCCGTGCGCGAAAACGTTCCTGACGGCACCCCGGGGTTTTCCCGCTGCTTTTTGTCACCATCGCCTGCGGCGCCATCTCTGGCTTCCACGGCATCGTGGCCTCGGGTACCTCGTCTAAGCAGATTGATAAGGAAACCGATGTCCGCTTCGTGGGCTACTTCGGTGCTGTGGGCGAGGGTCTGCTGGCGCTCGGCACCATCATCGCCACCACCGCTGGCTTTAAGACCCTGGCGAATTGGGAGGAAATCTACGCCGAGTGGAACGCCGGCGGCGTCAATGCCTTCGTGCAAGGCGGCGGCGCGCTGATGAACGAGGGCCTGGGCATTCCCACCTCGCTGTCTGCCACCATCCTGGCGACGATGGCCGTGCTCTTCGCCGCCACCACCATGGACTCCGGCGTGCGCCTGCAGCGCATCGTGGTCCAGGAAATTGGCGAGATCATGGGTATCCGCATCACGGCCCTAGTCTCTACCATCATCGCGGTGGGCCTGGCCTTCGGCCTGACCTTCTCTGCGGGCGCGGACGGCTCCGGCGGCATGACCATCTGGCCGCTCTTCGGTACCACCAACCAGCTCATGGCCAGCCTGTCCTTGGCCATCGTCGTGGTCATCCTCACCCACCTGCGCCGGCCCACCCTGCCGGTTATCATCCCGCTCATCTTCGTCACCATCATGTCTCTGTGGGCAGCGCTGCTGCAGCTCAAGTCCCTGTTCGCGGATCAGAACTGGCTGCTCTTCGGCATGGACGTCGTCATCGTCATCGCCTCCATCTGGGTCATCGTGGAGTCGATCGGCGCTATCTCCAACGCACGCAAGGAACCGCCGCTGGAGTGGACCGACGACGATTCCGACGCTCCCCTTCCCCAGCATGCTCGACAAGCTTAAGGCCTTCGGTGCGGGGCTCAACGAGTTCTACCAAGCCCCGTACCGCGCCGTCTTTGCCAAGGCCCAGCAGCAAGAAGATGACCTATTTATGATGCTGGTGGCCTCGGAGGCGCTCGGCATCCCCAACCCCGCCAGCTACTACACGCTGGAGCTATTGCCGCTGGTTTACGAAGATTTCCACGCCTGGCACACGCGCATGGGCATGGATAAATCACCCGTGGAGAATATTCAATGCTGCTAGAAACCGCGCCCATCATGTTCTTTGGTGGCAAGGGCGGCGTGGGCAAGACCACCCTCGCCACGGCCACGGCCCTGTCCCTTTCCCAGGACCATAACGTGCTATTGGTCTCCACGGATCCGGCGCACAACCTGGGACATATCTTTGATGCCACGCTTTCCGATGCCCCCACTCACCTCACCCCATCCCTCTCCGCCATCGAGCTCGATCCGGCACGAGCCACCGAGGAACACCTCGCGACCGTGGGTGCCTCGATGCGCCGGTTCATGCCGGAGCACCTGCACGGCGAGGTAAAAAAGCACTTAGACTTGGCCCGCCAATCCCCCGGCACGCAGGAGGCGGCGCTCTTGGAGCGCATGGCCACCTTGGTCGCAAACGCTAACGAGTATGACTACCTCATCTTCGATACCGCCCCGTCCGGTCACACCTCCCGGCTGATGGCCCTGCCAGAAATCATGGCTTCCTATACCGATGGGCTGCTTGCCCGGCGCGAGAAGTCCGATAAATTCGGCTCATTGGTGCGCGGGATGTCCGCGGAATCCGGCGCCGATAACGATCCAGTGGACCGGCGCAATCAGGAAATCCGCGCCACGCTCTTCCAGCGCCGCGAGCGCTTCGAGCACCTGCGCACTGCGCTGACCTCAAAGAAGACCGTGTTCCACATCGTGCTCACCGCCGAGCGCCTGCCCGTCTTGGAATCTTCCGAGTTCCACGCGGATCTCACCGGCAATGGCGTGCGGGTTGGCTCCATGCTGGTCAACCGCCGCACGCCCGCGGTCCAAGGCGAGTTCTTGGCCTCCCGGCGCGCCGCCGAGGACGAGGCCCTGGCGCTCTTGCACGATAAGCTTCCCGATACCCCGGTCCACGAGATCCCCTGGCTCCCAGAAGAGGTGGGAAGCCCCGAAGCCGTGGCGCGGCTGGCGGAGCATCTATAGCGATCTGGAGCGATCTCTAACGGCCCATCCAGCACCCAGCGACCTCGAGTGAGATCGGAGTCTGCTAAAACGGTGAATATGACTTTGCTCACCAATGACTTCCTGTCCCAATTGCGCGAGGAGGCTGCGGCGGACTCCCAGCTGCGCATCGCGCGCAATGCCATTACCAGCGTAGGGGTGGCCAAGGCGGCCCTCGACCGCGACCGCATTACCGCCCTCTACCCCACCACCGAGGTAAAACTCGATAGCCTCGGCGTCACCGACCAGATGCGATCCGGACGCTGCTGGATGTTTGCCGCGCTCAACGTGTTCCGCCACCGCGCGGCCAAGGAGCTCAATATCGATGACTTTGAGTTTTCCTTTACCTACCTGCAGTACTTCGACAAACTAGAGCGCGCCAACTTCGCGCTCAACCAGCTGTTGGATCTCACCGAGGATGGCACCGACTGGGATGACCGCGACGTGGCTACTTCCCTCGAGCTCACAGGCGAAGACGGCGGCTGGTGGTCATTTTTCACCAACCTCGTGGACAAGTACGGCGCCGTCCCGGCCGAGGTCATGCCGGAGGTGCACTCGTCCGGCCACACCGACCAGATGAACCGCGATATCGCCACCATCATCCGCCGCGCCGCGCACCGTGCGGTGGAAGGCGAGGGGGATCGCGGGGGCATTATCAAGCAAGCCCGCACCGATATCCAACGCGTGCTCGCCATTCACCTGGGCACCCCGCCCGAGGAATTTACGTGGAGCTACCGCACCAAGGACGAGCAATTCTTCCGCGTGCACTCCACCCCGCGCGAGTTTGCGGATAAGTACCTGCCGAAGTTGGACGAGTACGTCGTGCTTGCCGATGACCCCCGTACCACCAACGACAAGCACCGCTACTACACCAGCGCTGGAGTAAATAACCTCGCCGGTGGACAGGCCGCCGGTTACCTCAACGTTGATGTGGACGAACTGCGCGCCGCTGCACGCGCCAGCATCGAAGCCGGCGAACCGGTGTGGTTTAGCTGCGATGTCTCCCGCCAGTTCTCCTTCCAGAACGCCGTGTGGGACGAAGGCCTCGTTGATACCGATGGCCTCTACGGCATCGATTCCACCATGAGCAAGGAGGAGCGCTTTACCTCCGGCGAATCTGCGCCCACCCACGCGATGGCGCTGACCGGAGTTGATGGTGCACCCCGTGCATGGCGCGTGGAGAACTCCTGGGGCACCAAGCCACCGGGCAAAGACGACGCCGACGAGGTACCCGGCAAGGGCTTTGCCACGATGTCGGATGAATGGTTCGGCGAAAACGTCTTCCACATCGCCGTGCGCAAGAAATTCCTCACTTCCGAGCAGCAACAAGCACTAGAGACCAAGCCCGTTGAGCTTCCCTTCTGGGACCGGATGAACTAAGGAGCATCGAAAAATGAATGAGATTAATCCACAGGAAGTTCACACCACCAACGCCACCCTCACCAGCGAGCCGGCCATCAGGGCGGCGCGGAATGCGGTGGCGCAGGAGGGCATCGATAAGCTGAGCGTCGACCGCGACCTCGTGCGCGAGCTCACCACGGCGACCAGCCACAAGCTCGATAAGTGGGGCGCGGCCAACCAGAAGGCTTCTGGCCGCTGCTGGATTTTTGCGGGCCTGAATTCCCTGCGCGGTGACATCATGGACCGCACCAACATCAAGGATTTCGAGCTTTCGCAGACCTACCTGTACTTCTACGACAAGCTGGAAAAGGCCAATTGGTTCCTCACCGCGGTAGACGAGCTCAAGGAGCGCGATATTACGGACCGCACCTTGACCAAGCTCATGGATGACCCTATTGGCGATGGCGGCCAGTGGTCCATGTTCGTCTCGCTGGTGGAAAAGTACGGCGTGGTGCCCAAGTACGCCATGCCAGAGACCGCATCCTCTGAGTCCAGCGCCATGCTCAACCGCAACCTGCAGACCGTCCTGCGCCGCGCCTCCCACCAGATCCGCGCGGGCAAGTCTGGGGCACAGGAGCAGGCGCTTGCCGATGTCTACCGCATCCTCACCGCCAACCTCGGCCTCCCGCCCACAGAGTTCCAGTGGCAGTACCGCGATAAGGACGATAACTTCCACCGCGAGGGCACCTATACCCCGCAGGACTTCGCCCGCGAGTACCTCCCCAAGGACCTGGGCGAGTATGTCTGCGTGGTCAATGACCCGCGCAATTCCTACGGTGAGCTCTACACCGTGGACTACCTAGGCAACGTCGCCGGTGAAAAGGTCACCTACCTCAACGCCCCGGTTGAGGTATTGCGCGATGCCACCCGCTCTGCCATCGAGGATGGCCAGCCCGTCTGGTTCGGCTGCGATACCAGCCAGCAATCCGATGCCGATAGCGGCGTCTGGGCCAAGCGCCTGCACGATTATGAGGGGCTGTATGGGGTGGAAATGGGCATCGAAAAGCCAGACCGCCTCCGCCTGCACGAGTCCTTGATGACGCATGCGATGGTCTTTACCGGCGCAGATGTTGCCGAGTCCGGCGAGGTCACCCGCTGGCGCGTGGAGAATTCCTGGGGCACCGAGAAGGGCGATAAGGGCTTTTGGACCATGGCCGATGACTGGTTTGACGAGTACGTCTTCGAAATCGCCGTCCACCCGTCCCGCCTGCCTGGGCAATACCAGGAAGCGCTCAAGTCCACCGAGATCACCACCCTGCCGGCGTGGGATCCGATGGGCGCGCTGGCGAACTAACGTGGCGCGGCGCCGGGAGGACCCGCGCCGCGTGATGTGGCGTTCGTTTGCGTGGCGTGACGCTGCGTTCGTTTGCGTAGCGTGAAGCTACCGCATCACGCTACGTGGCGGACGTACAGCATGCAGGTAAGGTCGCGGTCCTTATCGATGGAGATTTCCTTCTCCCCCACCCGCTCAAAACCGCGGGAATCGTAGAACTGATAGGTGCAGCCATCGTCGGTGTAGAGGTAAATATCCTTGCCGGGGTGGCGCTCCTCAAAGGCCTCGAGGAGCGCGGTGCCCACACCCTTCACACCCGAGTTTGGGTCAGCGACGAGGAAGCCGATTTCACCATCCACGGTGTTTTCGGCCAAGTAGCTTAACAACATGTCCTCGTTCGCGGCATCGTAGTCACCGCGGTGACCGCCAGGGCGCAGGCTGTTGAAGAGATCCACGGCCTTGACATAGGCCTTGCGCCACCACGGATACGGCAGCGCTGGTTCGCCTTTAATCGATGCCAAAATCACGCCGAGGAAACGCCCATCATCGGCATAGGCTGCCAAGATATCGGTGGCTTGGGCGCGCTCTAAATCCCAAAAATAACGGCCATAGGCACGCTCGAAGCGCGGGTTCTTCACAAACCAATGCAGGTGCATGCCTTCGATGGCAAACTCAATCGCCTTGGGTCCATCGCGCGGATCAAGGTCGCGGATGTGGATTTCGGTCATTAGTCCTCCGGGGATTGGTTTTGCTCGCGCTGCTTTTCTCGCTCGAGCTCGGCCTTAGCCTCGTGCTCTTCAATATTAGTGAAACCAATCCCCAACGGCAGGCCAACGTTGTCAATTACTCTGACTCCGCCAATGGTGGCAGCGACCAGCAGGCGGGCATCGCCCTCGGCAGGGGGTTCGCCCAGATCGCGGCCGCGCAATTCTAAGTATTCCGGTTCTACTCCGGCGGCTTCTAGGACACCTGCGGCAACCTCGCGGACCTTTTCCGCGCCCGCCTCTGCGGCGTGTGCCCCAGCGGTAAGCGCGGCGGACAGGGCGGCTACGTCCTCGCGCTTATCTTCAGGCACGCGCGTATTGCGCAGGCTCATCACTACGCCATCGGGCATGCGCACGACGGGAACGCCCTGCACACGAACCCCCAGGTGCAAGTCCTGCACCGCATGATGAATGGCCAAGAGCAGCTCGTAGTCCTTCTCACCGATAAGCACATCGGTGGGCGATAGCGCCATCATCAGCGTGAGGTAAAGGGTGAGTTCGCCGGATAGGTCTGGTTCTAAGCCTGCTGGGGAGCCTGCGGCGTCGCGTTCAACGGCGACGCCGCGAGCCGCGATAGTAATCCGGCGGCCATGCGGCCAGAGCTTCTCGGGAGTGTAATCCCAGATGACGTCCACGCCCTCGGCGCGCAGGAGATCCACATCCTCGGCGCGAGGTTCTTGGAGAGCCACGACGGTCACCGCGCCGCGGATGCGGCGTGCCGCGCGAACCAGCGCGATATGCCCTGCATGCACGCCGGTGGTCAGTGGTACGAAGGCCACGGGGCGACCGGTCTTGCGCAGGGCGCTTCCCACCATGCGGATGCGATCGACCTCGCTGACAACGGTGGCTTGTCCCATCTTCAAGCTCATCGGGATTCCTCCTGCAAGGCCCACATTTCTAATTCGGTGCGGTCTTCTACTTCGCCTAAGCGCCGAGCGGTTTCTAAGTAGTGGCGGCGCATTCCGGGATCCGTGGCGCCGCGGTAGGCCGCAATGATGTCCTCTGAATCGATGTCGAATTCGGACGGTGGAATCTCATCGAACTCGGCAAAGAAATTGGCTTCAACGGCAGCTGCTAGGTGCAGGCGGCTAAGCATTTCTATGTAGTAGGAGCGGGCGGCGAAGGCGGGACGCTCGGCATCGGAAAGCGGCACTGCCTGTGCCCGGAATTCGCTCAATACGAAGTCAGCAATGTTCTCGCCCAGCTCATCCAGCGTGGATACTGCCCAGCGCCCGCCCGCCATGGGGGCGACGGCCGCCACGATGCAACCGTGAGTCTCCAGCGGATCAAGGCCTTGCACGCCCCGGGACAGGCAGGTGTGGAAAGCGATAAGCCCCTTGTGCACGTGGTCCTCGACAAGCTCTACGGCAGCATCCAACCGTGTCTCACCCACCGCTAGAATCAGCGCCTGGAAGGAGCCAAGCTCGGCCGGATCATCAAGCATCTCCACGGTATGGCCGGCGCGCTCCATGGCAGTGGCCAGGGAAATCCCGGCGAGGCTGCGCCCGAAAAGGGCAACGCGCATGCGCGGTGGACGCATTTATTTATCCTTCTTCATCTGTGCCAAAAGCTCCGAGACGGACACGGAACCATCGCGCTGTTCATCGCTGCGGCGGCGACCACGGGTCTGCTGCTGGCGGCGCGTGGCCGCTTGCTTCTGCTCAGCAGCCACGTGGTGTCCCGAGCCCTTGTATTCCTCGCGCGCATCCTTGCCGGTGGTCTGCTGCGGGATGTTCTGGGTCACCGCATCGGAAGCCTGCTCAGCTGCGGTATCAGCCTCTGGCTTGCGGTGGCTACCGCGGGCGCTAGAGTGCGCCGCGCTGCCGGTTCCCGCGTGCTGGGAGCCGTGGCGCTTGATGTCGGAGTCTCCGCCCGAATCCCAGCGCACGGCCTGGAAGCTGCCGGTATCGAAGGAAACGTCCTTTGGCTTCTGGTCCGCGCTGGCTGGCGTGGGGGCATCGGCAAGCTGCTCGGCGTGGGCGGGCTTAGCGGCGTTATCGGTCCGGGAAGAGCTACGCTGCGCGCGGGTGTGTTGGCTGATGATGTCATTGAGCGGGTTCGAGTCCGCATGCGCGCCGGAGGGTTGATTGCCCAAGCGGCCAGCGATGGCATCGGCAGACGGCGCACCGGAAGACGCCTGCTCAAAGTCGACGTTTTCTTCCCTGCGGTGGGACGCCGCGGCGGTCTGTGCCTCCAGCTCCATGATGCGGCGCGCCTCCGCGTGCAAGGCGGCGGGCTCGTAGGTGAACTCGTGGCCGGACAAGTCCTCAATCTGCTTCCGGATAGAGGCCAGCTCGGTGCGAATCTCATCGAGGATCTGCTGATCCGGCAGCTCCTTGCCTTCGGCTGCGCGGGCCTGCTTGAGCTCCGCGCGGTGGGCGCGCTCCTGCAGCTCCAGCTTGGTCACGGATTCCTCGGCCTGGCGGCGGTAGCGCATCACCAAGAAAAAGCCCACCACCGCGGCCCACAAGGCGGCGATGAGCGCAATCTTGAGCGCCGCTGCCGAGCCGGATATGAGCATGACGATGCTGGCGATAACGGCCAAGATGACGAGGGCGATAATCCCAATTTGTCCCCAATCCGGCGAGGACGACGAGTTTTTGGAAGAAGAGCGCGGCTGAGTCATGTTCCCTAATGTACCGCTTGAAGCCCGTCCGGTGGCGGCGGGGTCTCGCAGTGTCGCTCCAATCGCAGGCCAGCCGCGGACATGACGATGCCGCCAATCGCGGATGCGAGCACTCCCACCAGATCATCGGAAGCCGCGACAAGGGTGCCCGCATTCGGGATGACGTAGACCGCCACCCCTGCATAGAGCCCGCCGACGATCGCACCCGTCCACGCCGAGGCCTTGCCCACCAGCATAAACTGCGCGATGGTCATGGGATTAAGCTGCGAGTTATCCAACCCGATGCCGTGATCCTCATCGGTGGCCTTATCTACCTTCCAGGTAAGCCCCAAACACACCACCACCATGAGCCACAGCGTGGCTGAGACCGTGACTGGGATGGCCATCATGGAGCCATAAAAGCGCGTGGTGAGGATGGCCGCCGCGGCGGCCATGAATACCCCTACGCCGATAAGCGCACCGAACGAGGTTCGTTTCATAACTCCTCCATCAGGCCCAAGCGGTGGATATCGGCGGTCTCCTGCGGGTTCAATGCGGCAACCAGCGCGGAGACATCCTGTCCCTTCAACTTAGCAGCGCCATCGGCGGCTAACCAGGGAATAAGCACGAATGCGCGCTCGTGGGCAAAGGGGTGTGGGACGGTAAGTTCCGGATCGGAGGAGCTGTAGCCCTCAATATCGACGATGTCCACATCCAGGGTGCGTGGGCCCCAGTGGCGCACGCGCACGCGCTCTGCGGCTTCCTCCAGCTTCTGGCCGCGCCGTAAGAGCTCCACCGGGCTCTCTTGGACGTCCACGATGAGCACTGCATTCAAAAATTCATCCTGGTCCGTTACTCCCCACGGCGGGGTGGCATAGACGGGCGAGGCCGCCACGATGTCCTCACGGAACTCCGTAAACACCGTCCGCAAAAGCTCCACGCGGTCATCCATATTGGAGCCGATGGATAGTACCGCGCGCATTACTTACTCCCGGGGTTCGTGCCGGGGCGCTGCGCGTCGGCTCCCTTCGGAGTCCCCTCCTGCGAGGCGGGCCGTGGGGCACCGGTGCGCGCGTGCTTGCGGGAGCGGCGGGCGACGACGGCGACATCGGCAAAAGTGCGCGGTATCGGCGCCTTGGGCTTGTGCACGGTTACTTCCACCGCGTGCAGGTCTGCAAAAGAGGCCATGATGGTATCGGCCACCTCGCTGGCGACGGTCTCAATGAGGTCGCGGGAGGGGCCTTCGACGATGCTGGCGGCGACATCGGCAAGCTCTGCGTAATTGATGGTTTTGGTCAGATCATCGTGAGCTGCGGCCTCAGCAAACTCGGACCAGCAGGTGATATCGACGATGAAGGGCTGGCCGGTGCGCTTCTCCTCCTCAAAGACGCCGTGGTAGCCAAAGCATTCCAGGCCGGTTAATTCGATGCGATCTGCCATGGTTAATTCCTTTCCGTACCCATCGCGGTAGAGGTCACTGAGCCAGTGCCGGTGGCGGCATTGCGGTAGCTGCCGGTGGCATTGGCGCCGCCCACATAGGACTTGCCGGCGTTCCACGCGGCGGCCACGTCGACGGCATCGCGGGATACGCCCACCTCGTGCACACGCACGCCCCACGCACCCATCTGGGCGGAGATGGCGGTCACGGCGGCGGTGGCGGGATCAGCAAGCAGCGGGCTGGCCTCTACCCCGCGGTCTTCCCGGATGGCGGCGAGGAAGCGCTTGCGCGAGGCGCCCACCAAGATGGGGAACTCGCCATCTAGAAACTCGGGAAGGGCATTAAGTAGCGCCCAGTTATCCTGCGGGCTCTTGGCAAAGCCGAGGCCCGGATCCAGCACGATATTTTCCTTTTTCACGCCCGCATCCAGGGCGTTATTGCTCAGGCGGGCGAGGGTCTCGTGCACATCGCGGACCACATCGCCGCCGTGATCCGCCGTGCCCGCCGCGGATCCGAACGCGCCTTCCTGCAGCGTGCGCCAGTGCATGAGGCAGACGGGCACGCCGGCATCGGCCATGGCGGCATACATTTCAGGATCGGCGAGGCCGCCAGAGACATCATTAATCATGTCCACCCCAGCCGCGGCCGCAGCGGTGGCAACCGAGGCGCGCATCGTATCCACCGAGGTGCGAATGCCCTGCTCGTGCAGCGCCCGGATGACCGGGACCACGCGGTCGGCTTCTTCCTGCGCCTCCACACGCACCGCGCCCGGGCGGGTGGATTCGCCGCCCACATCGATCATGTCCGCGCCCTGTTCCACCAGCTCGCGGGCATGAGTGGTGGCGGCGTCAAAGTCGAGCCACCGCCCACCATCGGAAAAGGAATCCTTCGTAACATTCACGATGCCCATGACGAGCGTGCGCTTCGCGATGGTCAATTCTCCAACTGAGGAAGCCGGGTGCACTGCGTTCTCCTTTTCGCTCGACAAACTCTACTGCGTACGCGCTACGTACGGATGAAGCTCAACACTTCCGCGCGCGAGGCCGCGTTATTTTTGAACCCGCCGCGCACCGCGGAGGTCGTTGTGGTCGCTCCCGGCTTGCGGATGCCGCGCATGGCCATGCACAAGTGCTCGCACTCGATGACCACGATGACGGATTGGGCCTCGAGGACATCCACGAGGGCATCGGCAATCTGCTGGGTCAGGCGCTCCTGGACCTGCGGGCGCTTGGCGTACATATCCGCCAGGCGAGCCAGTTTGCTCAGCCCGGTGACGTGCCCGTCCTTGCCGGGGATATAACCAATATGCGCCACCCCATAAAACGGCACGAGGTGGTGCTCGCAGGTGGAATAGATGGGAATATCGCGCACCAGGACCAGTTCCTGGTGGTCCTCGGCGAAGGTCTTGTGCAGCACCTCCGTCGGGTCCTCGTGCAGGCCGGCGAAGACCTCGCGGTAGGCGCGGGCCACTCGTGCCGGGGTTTCGCGCAGGCCTTCGCGGTCAGGGTCCTCGCCCACGGCAAAGAGCAGCTCGCGAACGGCCGCCTCCGCCCGCTCCTGGTCATACGGTGCGCGGGCGGGCACCTGCTGGTTATCAGTGTGATTTTCAGACATGCACGTACTTCTTACTCTTTATCATCGCGCGACTTTTCCGCATCGCGCGCGTAGGGATTATCGCGGTGGGAAGACTCATTCCAGCCTGGGGTGAACCATTGGCTGGTTTCTCCCTCTGGCTTGTGGTGCTTGCCCCTGCTTTCCGATGCCGAATCCGATCGCCCTTCCCCGCCGTCGCGCTCCCCGCGGTCGTTGCGGACGTGATCGCTCCGGTCGGCGCGGTCGCCGCGCTCGCTCTGGTCCGCGCGGTTGTTCTGGTTGTTTCGGCCGCTGCGGCCATCGCTGCGGCCGCTGCGGTTCTCGGAATCGCTACCGCCGCCGTGCAGCTCGCGCACTGTTTCGGGGTTCACGTAGTCGCCAGCGTGCTGGCCAAAGTTAAAGCCAACCTCGCCCTTGAGCTCTTCGCCGGCGAGGCGGCGCTCGCGGGCGGCCCGGGAGGCATCGAGAAGCGTCATGCGTTTAGGAAGCTCCTCGCCGCGCTCCTTGGCCAGCTCGACCGGCGTCTTGACCGGCGCATAACCAATCTGGCGCGGGAAACGATCGTCTTCGCCGGGGAAGACATCATAGGCATCGCGCGGCACGATGCCGTCGAAGATGCTCTCCAGGTCCGGCCGGCGCAGGGTCTCCTTCTCAAGGAGAGCCTCGGCCAGCTTGTCCAGGAACTCGCGGTTGGTGCGCAGGATGTCGTAGGCCTGCTCGTGCGCGCGCTCGAGGAGGTAGCGCATCTGCTCGTCGATCTTGGCGGCAACGTCATCCGAGTAATCGATGGAGCCGCCGCCCCCGCCCATCTGGCTGAATGGATCGCCCTGCTCCTGGCCGTACTTAACGGTGCCCAGGTCGGGCGAAAAGCCGTATTCCGTCAGCATCGCGCGGGCGATCTTGGTGGCGTTCTCGATATCGGAGGACGCGCCGGTGGTGGGAGCACCGAAGACCAATTCCTCGGCGGCGCGGCCGCCCATGGCAAAGACCAAGCGGGAAAACAGCTCGTCGCGGGTGTACATGCCCTTGTCGTCTTCCTGCGAGGTCATGGCGTGGCCACCGGTGCGGCCGCGGGCCAGGATGGTGACCTTGTACACGCGCTCGATGTCCTTGAGCGCCCACGCGGACAGGGTGTGGCCGCCCTCGTGGTAGGCGGTGACCTTCTTCTCGTGCTCGGAGATGATCTTGCCCTGGCGCCGTGGCCCGCCCACCACGCGGTCGGTGGCCTCTTCCAGCGCGTCATAGGTAATGACGTTGCCGCCGATGCGGGCGGTGAGAAGCGCGGCCTCGTTAAGCACATTGGCAAGGTCCGCACCGGACATGCCGGCGGTGCGCTTGGCCAGCTGCGCCACATCGACCTCTTCTGCCAAGGGCTTGTCCTTGGCGTGCACGCGCAGGATCTGCTCGCGGCCGGCCAGGTCCGGGTTGGTGACCGGAATCTGGCGGTCGAACCGGCCCGGGCGCAGCAACGCCGGGTCCAAAATATCGGGGCGGTTGGTGGCCGCGATGAGGATAACGCCCTCGCGGTCGCCAAAGCCGTCCATCTCAACCAGCAACTGGTTCAGGGTCTGCTCGCGCTCATCGTGTCCGCCGCCGGTACCGGATCCGCGCTGGCGGCCCACGGCGTCGATCTCGTCCACGAAGATGATGCACGGGCTGTGCTCCTTGGCCTGCTTGAACAGGTCGCGCACGCGGGAGGCACCGACACCGACGAACATCTCCACAAAGTCCGAACCGGAGATGGAATAAAACGGCACACCGGCCTCTCCCGCAACGGCGCGGGCCAACAGCGTCTTACCGGTGCCCGGAGGGCCATAAAGCAGCACGCCGCGCGGAATCTTCGCGCCCAAGTCGTGGTAGCGGGTCGGATCTTCCAGGAAGTCCTTGATTTCCTGCAGCTCATCCACGGCCTCATCCGCGCCGGCAACGTCCTCGAAGGTATTGGTCGGCATATCCTTGGTCAGCTCCTTGGCCTTGGAGCCGCCGATGCCGAACATGCCACCGGCGCCCTGCTGCATGCGGGACATGAGCCAGAACAGCAGGCCGAAGAGGATGACCATCGGCAGCAGGAAGCTGAGCATGGAGCCCAAGAAGGAATCCTGGGTGACGTTGGTCTGATACTTCTCCGCACCCGAATCCTTGACCGCATCAAAGACCTGCTCGGAGGCGCGTGCGGGGTACTGAGACACGATCTCTTCAACGCCCTCGCGCTCTTCTACCGTGATTTCGTCCTTGAGCTTGATGCGCAGGCGCTGCTCGCGGTCATCAATTTCTACTTCGTCAACGTTTTTATCCTGCAGCTGTTTTAGGGCCACGGAGGTATCCGCGTCCACGTATCCGCGGGTCTCGTTGCTAAAGAACGTAAAGGCATACAGCGCTACGAGGATCAGCGCCGCAATGCCGCCGTAGCGAAGGAGTTTATTGTTTTTCATTACTGCGCGATTTTAGTTGGTGGTATAGACATCAGGGTGAAGGGTGCCCACAAAGGGCAGGTCGCGGTAGCGTTCCGCGTAGTCAAGGCCATAGCCAATGACGAACTCATTGGGGATATCAAAGCCCACATCGAGCAGATCGATCTGCGCCTTTACCACTTCCGGCTTGCGCAACAAGGTCACCACATTGAGCGACTTCGGGTTGCGCCCCCGCAGGTTGCGAATGAGCCAGGATAGCGTCAGGCCCGAGTCGATGATGTCCTCCACAATGACCACATCGCGCCCGGCAATATCGCGGTCCAAGTCCTTCAAGATGCGCACCACCCCAGAAGAAGACGTGGAGGCGCCGTACGAGGAGACGGCCATAAACTCCAGCTCCGAGGGGATGGATAGCTTGCGCGCGAAGTCCGTCAGGAAAAAGGCCGCACCCTTTAATACGCAGACCAAAAGCAGGTCTTGCTCAGCGTCGGCATATTTCTCAGACACCGCATCCGCCAGCTGCTGGACGCGGTCTTTGATTTCCTCTTCCGTGATGAGGATTGCTTCTACATCGTCTCCGTAGCGGTTTGCGGGGACGGCGAAGTCTTTCTTGTCGTGCACGTGTGCGCTCCTTTAATGACCAGACAATAGTGCCAGTTTGCCACCTATACGTGCTACTTCCAACCTCTGCCCCGCCTGCCGCGCCGAACTCACAGCCACCGGCCCTTGTCCGTGCCAGTTGGTACACAGCTTGCCGATGCCCCCGATCCCCTCCCTCGTCACCTTCACTCCCCGCTCGATGAGCCAGGCTGCAATAGCGCGTCGGCGCCGCGGCTCCGGCAGCGCGGCCAATTCCGCACAGTCCGCGGTGGCCGGCGTGGCGAGGTATTCTTCATCGCGCGCGGTATCCATCGCCGCCTGCGCCAACGCCGGTACCGCATCACCGCCGATAACCCGCGACAACTCTGGGATGATCTCCCGGCGCAGCGCTACCCGCCGAAAATCCGTATCCGCGTTCTGCGGGTCCTGCCACACGTCCAGCCCCAGCTCCGCGCACGCACCCTCCGTATCGGCACGGCGCACTTGAAGGAATGGCCGCACCACGCGCGCGCCTTCCACTATTGCCCGCTCCGGCATGCCGGCCACCCGCCCGCGCAGAGCGCCAAGAAGGAGCGTTTCCGCCTGGTCATCGGCCGTATGCGCCACGGCAATCTCCAGCGGCCCTTCTCCCCCGCGTGCGGCCGCGGACATCGCTCGGTAGCGCTCTTGCCGAGCCACCGCTTCCAGCGAATTCCCCCCTTTGTCCGGCACTTGCACTGCGAGCACTCGTGCCCGCGCACCCAAACTCTCTGCTTGCCGAGCGGCCTTCTCTGCCTGCTCACGCGAACCGTCTTGCAAGCCGTGATCCACGCATAATGCGATTACGTCGTGGCCCTCCGCGATCATCGCCGCGCACAGCGCTAAAGAATCCGCGCCGCCGGATAGCCCCACCGCCACGGCGTGGCCCATCTTCGCCGCGCGGACCGCTCGCCGGCAGCTCAAAAAGTGCGGCGAGACCCGCGGCCAAAACGGCGTTACTCCAGGCTGTGGACTCATTTAGAACTCGTGCAGCGCCGCGGCAAGGTCATCTTGGGCCGCACGCGCCGCCATAATCTCGCCATCATTGACCAAGAACGCAAAGGAATACACGCGCCCGGATTGGCCCTGCGCGGTGCCCGCCAGCGCGGATACCCCCGTCAACGTGCCGGTCTTCGCGCGGACAAATCCGCGCGCCGCTGACTCCCCGTAGCGCTCGTGCAGCGTTCCGTCTCCTCCTGCGACCGGCAGATACGCCGCCAAGGGGCGCAGCTGCGGATCCTCGACCGCGCCGTTAACAATCTCCGCCAGCACGCTCGCGCTCAACCGGTTATCTACAGAAAGGCCCGAGTTGTCCTTGATATCCACGCCGCTGACATCGAACCCGTGCTCGCGCAGCACGTCCAGCGTGGCTTGGGTACCTGCTTGGAAGCTGGGGTTTTTGCCGCGGGCATCGGCAAGCTCGCGGGCAATAGCCTCCGCCATGACGTTATCGGAATGCCGCACCATCTCCAGCGCGCGCTCGCCTAGGGGATCCGACTCAACGCTGGCCAGCTGCTCTGTGCCTTCCGTCACCGTGCCGGGGGCGAATTTATCCGTGCCCAGGCGTTTGGCCAGCTCGCCCGCAACATCGAGGGCCGGGGTGTGGCTGCGCGGCACATCGCCCTCCGTAGCGCCCATGCGCCCGCCGTACAGCATGGCCGGCTCCATGGGCGCGACGAAACCCTCGCCGACGTTTTCCGGATCCCAGCCCGGCGCCTGCGGCTCGCCCGCCCACGCGGAGGTATCGATGTACACGCCCGCCACCTGGGTGCCGGTCTTTTTAATCTGATCCGCCAGGTCATCGAGCTGCTCGTTGGTCATCCAGACATCGCCAGCCGCCTTGATCACCACATTGTTCGGGTCCTTGCCGCGGTAGACCTTGGTAGTAATCCGCTTCGACTCATCCAGGGCCAGCGTTGCCGCGGCGGTGGTCAGCACCTTCGTCGACGAAGCCGGGGTCAGCGCCTTATCCTCATCACTCTCCCAGACCACCGTGCCGGTCTCACTATCGATTACCTGCCCGCCAAAGGTAGCCAAATCCTCGCTCTTGCCCAGCTCATCGAGCTTTGCGCTGAGCGCCGCAAAGTCCACGTCCTGCGCCTTAGCCGGCTGCAGGGGATTTTCCGGGGCCTGCACCGTTTCGGCCTCGCCATGCGAAAGATCGCCGTACTCGCGCTGGATGCTAACCCCCAGCGCAGCCGTACCCCCGACCGCCGCCGTGACCACCAGCGCGGTTACTGACCACCAAACCTTCTTAGCTTTCATCGCCACTAACCCTAGCGCGGATGGGCGACGCGCTAGACTATTGACAGTAATTAATACCCAATCCCACATGGAGGACACCACTGTGAGCGTTGAAGTAACCATTGAAATCCCAAAGGGCTCCCGCAATAAGTACGAGGTGGACCACGAGTCCGGCAAGGTCTACCTAGACCGCTACTTGTTCACCCCAATGGCCTACCCCGCCGACTACGGCTTCATCGACCACACGCTTGGCGAAGACGGCGATCCCCTCGACGCCCTCGTCATCCTCCCCGAGCCCGTTTTCCCAGGTGTCATCGTTGAAGCCCGCATCGTCGGCGTGTTCAAGATGACCGATGAGGCCGGCGGCGACGACAAGCTGCTCGCCGTCATCGATGACCCACGCTGGGAGCGCTACCAGGACATCGACGATGTGGAACAGCACATCAAGGACGAAATCGAGCACTTCTTCGTGCACTACAAGGATCTTGAGCCCAACAAGGAAGTTTCCGGCTCCGGCTGGGGCGACAAGGCCGAGGCCGAGAAGATTCTGGAAGAGGCCAAGGCTCGCCTGAAGTAGGCTGCTGGGTTTCGGGGGGCTTCGGGGGACTTGGCCGCGGGTTTTCGCGGCAAAGAAGCCTGCTGTGGCGCCCAAGTGACCCTTTTGGCGCCCAGCTGATGCGTTTTTGCAAATAGGCCACGGAAACCGTGGGGTTTGCGGCCACTATTTGTTAAAACGCATCAAACACGGGCCCAAACACCAGCAGCCCGCCGCAAAACACGCCAACAAACCGCCAAAACCGGCCGCACAACCTTCGCTTCGGGGGATCGAGGGATACGAATGGAGATTTTTCGGGGGAAAAGTGCCGCTCAGCACGCGGTACGCCAAGGGGCCGTCCGGATTGCGAACGGCTTCTGCCTGTCAGAGGAGCCGACGCCGAACCAGCTCGCGCGCATCATGAGCGAGCAATGGCCGGATTGCGCGCTCGACGGCTACTCGGCGGCGCTCAAGCACGTCGAAAAGCCGCTGCGCTTTCCGCTGGAGTTCCTGCGCAGCTCATCACTGCCGTCGAGTAAGTACTTCACTTCGCGCCGCGCCCGGCCGAAGGGCGCGTTGACCTGGGACGGCGTCACCGTGTGCAATCCGCTGCAGGCGGTCGAGGCTATGCCGGAGGATGATGCGGTCGCTTTTCTCGAGGACTTCTACTCCGGCAAGGACGGACTCCAACGGCTGGAGCTGAATAAGCTGGACTACCAGCGGTTTCCGCGGCCGGTAAAGCGTGCGTTGGACAGGGCGATCATCGGCACGGATAGCGTGCCGGAGCGCCAGTTAACGCGCTCCCTCGCGCCGCACTTCACGGTCCAGAACAACATAAAAATAGGCCCTTACCACTGGGATCTGGTGATTCAGGAGCACAAGATTGCCATCGAGGTCGATGGCTACGCCTACCACCGGGGCGAAAACCGCCGCCAGTTTGAGTTGGATCGGCACAAGCTTAACGATGCCGTGCATCGCGGCTGGAAGCCCCTCCACTTCACCGCGACGACGATTGACCACTACCCGGATTTCGTGGTGCAGCAAGTAATGGCCACGGCGAAGAATAAGCGGCCCTTTGCGCGGCCTCCGTGGCAGTGGCACCGCTTGTGGAGGCATGAAGGCGCGCGGCGTTAGAGCAAGGCCCGGCGCAACAGTCGCACGGCGCTAGAGCAAAAGCCGCCGCAACAGCTGACCAGCGCAAGGCCGGGCACAGGCCCAGCCTTGCCATAGTCTGGCCTAGGGCCCAGGCCGGGCCCAGGGTGAGCGCAGCCACCGGAAACCGGCTATTCCTTGCGGCGGCCGCTGCGGAGAACGTGGCCGCGCAGGGGCTCGACGAGCGCGATGGCGAGGAAGGTCACCGCCCAGCCCACGGCGAGGAAGCTGAAGGAAATGAGGAGCCTCCCGGCGAGGTCGACGCCTTCCCCCCAGACGATGCTCAAGAACATTATGCCGGCGATGCCGGCACCGAAGAGGAAACCGAAGATACTGAGCGCGACGATGGGGCCCATCACGGCGAGGGTGTTCGTGCGGAATTGGAAGCGGCGCGGCACGCCCATCAGGTCGAGGGAGCGGATAAGTGCCTTGTCCTCGAAGGCTGATGATACTTGGCCGAGGAAGATGGACATGCTGGTCAGCGCGAAGCCGAAGAGCAAGGTCAGGACGACCCCGGTGGAGACGTCTCGGAACACGATGCCCGTTTCTTGTTCTTCTTTCATCGCGGTGGCAAGCGCATCGGTGCCATTGGGCGAGCCCATCAGGAAGCCGGCGAGGAAGCCGAAAAAGCCGATGGCCGCGCTTTGCCGCCAGGCGCGGCGGGCGTTGGCGTTGACGCGTTGGCAGGCCACGAGGTGTGCGGTGCCGGGGAGCAAAGCCAAAAGGCGCGCGCCGATTTGCAGGAGGTAGGGCGCGACCAGGTTGATGCTCATGATCACGGCGAAGAGCGGGACAGCCATGGAGATTTCGGGGGTACCAGATTGGCCTTTGAGCAGGACACCGCCGACGGTGACGATGAGGAGGAAGGCGATGAGGCGCCACCATCGGAAAGCGGCGGGCATCTGGCGTTTAGCCACGCCGAGGGGGCTAACGCGCACGCGCCACATGCCAGCAAGGGCCGCGGCGAGGGCGAGGAGGAAAAGGACTGCGGCCACCGCGAGGTATCCCCACCAGGGCAGGATGATTTCCTCGAAGGCGACGGGGCGGTCCTGGAATTTCACGTGCGTGAAGACGGGGGCGATGAGCACGCTGATGAGCCAGCCCAGCACTATACCGATAAGCGCTTGGATGCCGGTCTCGACGGCGGCCATGCGCTCAACTTGGTGGGAGCTTAGGCCCAGAAGGCGGAGGATGGACAGGCGCTGTTCCCTGCCGGAGGCGCCGAGGACGGCGGCCTGCGCGGTCAGGTTAAAGAGTGCGGGAACGATGAAGGCGCAGGCCATGAGCGCGAGGACGAACCAGGGCAGGAAGTAATTTTCCGGGTTTTCGCCGGCAGCGGCGCGCAGGGCAGGCACGGCGTCTTCTGGGTGATGGGCGCGCTGCCAGAACATCCAGGTGCCGCCGGCGACGAGGAAAGCGATGGCAGCGCCTAGCGTCAAGCTCACGATGGCGAGCACGCTGACGATGCCGGCACCGGAGCGGGCGCGGACGGATTCGCGCTGGAGGCCGAGGACTAGGGTCGCGGTGTTCATGGCTGCACCCCTAGGCGGCGGTCATCGTGAATGATGCCGTCGCGGATTTCCACGCGGCGTTGCATCCAGTCCGCCACCTTGGGGTCATGGGTGACCATGACCAGGCTGGCGCCGGATTGGCGCACGGTGGTGGTCAGCATCTGCATGACCTCGTGGCCGGTTGCCTGGTCGAGGGCACCGGTGGGTTCATCGGCAAAGACGACGCCGGGGTTGGCCACGAGGGCGCGGGCGATGGTCACGCGCTGGGCTTGGCCGCCGGAGACTTGGGCGGGGCGGCGCTCCGCGAGATCGCCGAGCCCCAGCTGGTCGAGCAGTGACAGCGCCTTCGTGCGGGCCGCGCGCCGGCCCATGCCGTTGAGCATCGCGGGCAGCGCCACGTTGTCCAGGTTGGTCAGTTCCGGGAGCAGCTGGCCGTCTTGGAAGACGAAGCCGAAGTGGCGGAGGCGGGTGCGGGAGCGGGCGGCATCGGAAAGCGTGGAGATGTTTTCGTCACCGAAGCGGACGCTGCCGTCGGTGGGCGTGAGCACGCCGGACATGCAGTGCAGCAGCGTGGATTTGCCGGAGCCGGAGGGCCCCATGATGGCGACGAGCTCACCTGGGGTGATGTTCAGAGTAATGCCGGCCAGCACGGGGCCGCCGCCAAAATCCTTCGTGATGTCGTGGAGGGAAAGTGTCTGTGTCATGCTGTTCATTTCACCGTGCCGGGCGCGCTATTCCTACAGCGCTAAGGATACTTTCCAGGTAGTGCTAGCTTTACCCCTGCCCGGGGCGCGCGCGATTAGGCTTGGGGGCGTGTTTTTCAGCAAGAAGCAGGCCACCAGCAATGAGGAGCGGCAGGCGCGGGTCATCGCAGAGCTGACGGCTTCGCGCCGCGCGATTGCGGATGCCTACGAGGTAGAGCGCGCCCGCATCGAGCGAGACCTGCACGATGGCGCGCAGCAATATTTGGTGGCGGCAAGCATGAAGCTCGGTGAGGCCCTGCTGGATGCCACCGGCGCCGAGGCCGAGTTGCTCACCGCCGCCAAGCAGGACGTGGATCGCGGCCTGCGTTCGCTGCGCGCGACGGTGCACGGCATTCACCCGCAGGTCCTCCAGGATCACGGTTTGGTGGCCGCGCTTGCCGATGCCGCCTCCGCCCACGGCCCCCACGTCAGCGTCTACGCCCCACACCCGTTGCCGCGGCTTTCCGCCAGCGTGCTGGCCTGCGGTTATTTCTTCGGCGCCGAGGCGCTGACCAATGCCGCGAAGCACGCGCCCGGCGCGCCGGTTTCGGTGCTCATCACCTCGGATGCAGCGCTGCGTATTTCGGTGGTGGATGAGGGTCCTGGCGGGGCGCGGGTGGAGCCGGGGCGCGGGTTGGCCGGCATGGCCGAGCGGCTGACGGCTTTTGGCGGGGAGATGTCACTGTCCTCGCCGGAGGGCGGACCGACGCGGGTAAGGTGCACGATTCCGCTCCTTTTGGAGCGCGGGCAGACGGGAGTATCAGCATGAGTGGATTGAGGATTGTGATTGCGGATGACTCCGCGATCCTGCGCGAGGGGCTTGCCGGGCTCTTGGAACGCCGCGGCCACGAGATTGTGGGCAGAGCGGGGACGGCGGTGGAGCTGGAGGGGGTCATCGGCAAGCTGAGTGCCCAGTTGCCGGATGTGGTGATTACGGATGTGCGCATGCCGCCGGAGATGGGCGATGATGGGCTGAAGGCGGCGGTGGCACTGCGCCGCGCTTATCCGGGCCTGCCGGTGATGGTGTTATCGCAGTACGTGGCACCGGCGTATGCGGTGGCGCTGTTTGATTCCCCGGATGCGGGCACCGGGTACCTGCTCAAGGATCGCGTCTCTGAGGTGCGCGATTTCCTGGCCAGCCTGGAAGTGGTGGCCCAGGGCGGCACGGTCATCGATCCGACGGTGGCGCAGGCACTCATGCGCTCCGGGCGCAGCGGGTTGGGCGAGCTCAGCCCGCGCGAGCGCGAGGTCCTGGAGCTGATGTCACGCGGGAAATCCAATAAGGACATCGCCGCCGAGCTGGTGCTCTCGAATGCTGCGGTGGCCAAGCACGTCTCCAATATCTTTACCAAGCTGCGCCTGGACCCCAGCGAGGATAACCGCCGCGTAAAGGCGATTTTGCAGTACCTGTCCGCGGCCACCTACGGCGGCTAGCGCGCGGCACGTAGACTGCGGGGTATGAAAAACGTACAACCCACCGAAGTTCCAGCAGGCGCGCAGCTTATCGATGTGCGCGAAAACGACGAATGGGCCACCGTGCACGCGCAGGGTGCGACCCATATTCCGATGAGTGAGATAACGGGTCGCATCCAGGAAATCGACCCGGACCGCGATATTTATGTGATTTGCCACCTAGGCGGGCGCAGCGCGCAGGTGTGCCAATATTTGGAGAACTCCCTGGGCTGGGATGTTATTAACGTCGAGGGCGGCACCAACCAGTGGGAGGCGGATGGCCTGCCCGTCGTCCGCGATTAATTGGCCTTTACCCATCTTTTGAGATTATGATGATGGTATGGCTTCCACTAATAATTCTGGCATACCAACCTCCCTGCTCGAATCCCCATCCTTCCAGCTAGAGCGCCTGCGCCGTCGTACCCGCGATGGCGTCGAGGTAGCTCTGCAGACCAAGCAGACCACCATCCGCGAGTTCTGGGTGCTCACCTGCCTCGTGGAGGCGGATGCCGCCTCCCAGTCCTTCCTGTCTGATACCTTGGCCATCGACGCCTCCGACATGGTGCGGCTTATTGATGCCCTCGAGGAGCGCGGCTGGGCCAAGCGCGAGCGCGATCCCAAGGACCGCCGCCGTCAAATCGTGGCCTGCACCAAGAAGGGCACCAAGACCTACAAGGACTTGGCGGAGCTCGTCGCCAATGCCGAGGATGACGCGCTCGACGTATCCACCAATAAGCAGCTCAAGCACCTGCGCAAGCTGGCTAAGGCCATCATCGCCGCGGACGAGGACGAGGCATAGGGATGGACGAACCCGAAGAGTGTAGTAGTCCTAATTTAGATCTTCCCAGCGTCCCGCAGCAGTATCTCCTGCGCGATCTAGCCCCGCGCCCGCGCACGTTGTGGGACATTATTACCACCACGGCTGAGATCCATCCGGAAGCCGCCGCGCTTGACGATGGCGAGATCATCACCTACGCCGAACTCGTCCACGAGGTCCAACTGTGGGCCGCAGAGCTGCACGTCAATGGCGTGCGCCGGGGCGATCGCATCGGCATCCGGATGACCTCCGGCAAGCGGGATCTTTACCTCGCCATCCTGTCCACCCTGGCCGCCGGTGCGGCCTACGTGCCGGTGGACGCGGACGATCCGGATGAGCGCGCGGAGATGGTCTTTGGTGAGGCCGATATTGATGGCCTGTTTAGTGATGACGGCTTCCGCTTCCTGCGCGAAACCCCGCGCCACGCGGCAGAGGGCGTCAAGGCCCCGCGGCCAGAAGATACCGCGTGGATCATCTTTACCTCCGGTTCCACGGGCAAGCCGAAGGGCGTGGCCGTAAGCCACCGCTCTGCGGCTGCCTTCGTGGACGCGGAGGCCAGCCTCTTCCTCATCGATCACCCCCACGGCCCGCTTGGCCCGGAAGACCGCGTGCTGGCTGGGCTTTCCGTTGCCTTCGACGCATCCTGCGAAGAAATGTGGCTGGCCTGGGGCCACGGCGGCTGCTTGGTCCCGGCTCCGCGTTCCTTGGTGCGCTCCGGTATGGACCTTGGTCCATGGCTGATTCGCCGCGATATCACCGTCGTCTCCACGGTCCCTACCCTGGCGGGCCTGTGGCCTGCGGAGGCGCTGGATAATATCCGCCTGCTCATCGTCGGCGGCGAGGCCTGCTCCCAAGAATTGGTGGACCGCCTGGCCACCGAGGACCGCGAGATGTGGAATACCTACGGCCCTACGGAGGCCACGGTCGTCGCTTGTGCGCAACGGATGATTCCGGGGCGCGCGGTTTCGATCGGGTTGCCGCTGAATGGGTGGGACCTGGTGGTCATCGATAAGCAGGGCCAACCTGTTGGCCTGGGTGAGACCGGCGAATTGGTCATCGGTGGCGTGGGCCTGGCCAGCTACCTGGACCCGCAGAAGGATGCGGAGAAGTACGCGCCGCTCGAATCCATGGGCTGGCAGCGCGCCTACCGCACCGGCGACCACGTGCGCCTGGAAGAAGACGGCCTGTACTTTGTAGGCCGCGTGGATGACCAGGTAAAGATTGGCGGGCGCCGCATTGAGCTGGGTGAGGTCGACGCAAATGTCGCCGCGCTGGATAACGTCTACAACTCCGCCGTGGCCGTGCAAAAGACCCCCGGCGGTGAATCCGTGCTGGTGGGGTACGTCTCGCTGGAGGATGAGGCGCGCGGATTTAACCACGGCGTGGCCCACGAACGCCTGGCGGAAACCATGCCCGCGGCGCTGGTCCCGCGCATCTGCGTGATGGATGAGCTTCCGGTGCGCACCTCCGGCAAGGTGGATAAGAAGGCGCTGCCGTGGCCGCTGCCTGGCGTCGGCGTGGAATCGACCACGCTGACAGAAACCGAGACGTGGCTGGCCGAGCTCTGGGTCGAGACCCTCGGTGTATCCGTGGAGGATGAGAACGCCGATTTCTTTGACCTCGGCGGCACCTCACTTGCCGCTGCAACGCTGGTGGGCCACATCCGCGATCGCTACCCCACCGTGGCCGTGCGCGATCTCTATGACCACCCGCGGCTAGGTTCGCTGGCAGAGCTCATCGCCGGCGCCGAACCGCGCCCAAAGGCGGAGCAACAAACACCGCTGCGCGAGGTCACCCCCGTGGGCGCGAAGACCCGCGTGGCCCAAACTCTGCTACAGATCCCCGCCATGACGCTGGCGGCGACTACCTGGCTGGGCTGGCTCATGCTGGGCTCGACCGTGGCCTCCGCCTTGGGCGTGGAGTGGGCGCAGTCCTTCCCGTGGTGGCTGGTCATTGCGCTGGTGCTCATCTTTGCCACGCCGCTGGGGCGCATCCCCATCGGTGGCTTTGGCGCGCGCCTGATTACCGCCGGCATCACGCCCGGCGATTACCCGCGCGGTGGTTCGACCCACCTGCGCATTTGGGCCGCGGAGCGGTGGGCCGATGCTTCCGGATCGCGCTCTATTGCCGGTGCCACCTGGGTCAATAACTACGCCCGGGCCCTGGGCGTGAAGATGAAGCGCGGCGTGGACCTGCACTCGCTGCCACCGGTGACGGGCCTGCTCACCCTGGGCAAGCACGCCGCGGTGGAACCGGAGGTCGATCTCACCGGCTACTGGCTGGACGGCGACGTCCTCCACGTCGGCGCCATCGACATCAAGGAAGGCGCCCGCGTGGGTGCGCGCTCTACCCTGCTGCCTGGCACCGTGGTGGGCAAGTACGCCCACGTGGAGGCGGGTTCCACCGTCACCGGCCGCAAGAAAATCAAGGACGGCCAGCGCTGGTCCGGCTCACCCGCCAAGAAGGTGGGCCGCTCCAAGCACCGCTTCCCCTCCAAGCCGCCGAAGCGCCGCCCCTGGTGGGTGGCCATTTACGGTGCGACCTCTCTCTTCCTGGCCGCGCAGCCGCTCATCGCGCTGCTTATCGGCGCCATCGTGGATTTAGCACTGGTGCATTCCACCTCCGGCAACCGCTTCATCGGCGCGGTGCTTTTCGCTCCCCTTGCGGCGCTTGCAGCCTTTGCCACCTACATGCTGCAGACCTGGCTGGGCGTGCGCATCCTGTCCATCGGCATCTCACCCGGAGTGAATCCGGTGCGCTCTGCCGCCGGCTGGCGCCTGTGGGCCATCGAGCGCCTCATGGATGAGGCCCGTACGCAGCTCTTCCCGCTCTACGCCTCGCAGCTGACCCCGCGATGGCTGCGCGCTTTGGGCGCGCGCATTGGCAAGGACGTGGAGATTTCCACCGCCGTGATGATCCCCGCGCTCACGGATGTCAAAGACGGCGCGTTCCTTGCCGATGACACCATGATCGGCGGCTATGAGCTCGGCGGCGGCTGGATTCACTCCGGCGAGGCCAAGGTGGGCAAGCGCTCCTTCGTGGGCAACTCCGGAATTACCGCACCTGGGCGCAAGCTTTCCAAGAACTCGCTGGTCGCGGTGCTGTCCTCCACGCCGAAGAAGACCAAGTCCGGCGCCAACTGGTGGGGTTCCCCGCCAGAGCGCATGCGGCGCGTTACCGCGCAGATCGATGCCCCCGCTGAGTCCGCCGAGGCCTTGACCTATAACCCGGGGTTCAAGCTCAAGGCCGCCCGCGGCATCGTGGAAACCATGCGCCTGCTCGCGCCGATGTTCTCGGCCATGCTGCTCGCCGCCACCCTGGGGACGCTGTATTACCTGCTTGCCGATGTCGGCTTCCTCACCACCTGGACCCTTTCCGGCCTCGTGCTCATGGCGATGGGCGCCATCGCCATGGCCGTGACCATCGCCGTGAAGTGGATCTGCGTGGGCAGGCATAGCGCGGCCGACCACCCGCTGTGGAGCGTATTCGTGTGGCTCAATGAGCTACAAGATACCTTCGTGGAGGTCGTCGCCGCCCCGTGGTTCTTCCAGCACACCTACGGCACAGGAGAGATCAACCTGGGCCTGCGGGGGCTGGGTGTGGACATCGGCAAGGGCGCCTGGATCGATTCCTACTGGTTCCCAGAAACCGATCTCTGCCACGTCGGCGCCGGTGCCTCCGTGGGGCCTGGCACCGTGGTGCAGACCCACCTATTCCAGGACCGCGTGATGAGCCTGGATACCGTCACCATCGAGGCCGGCTCCACGCTCGCCTCTCATTCGGTGGCGCTACCCGCCTCGCTCATTGGCAAATCCAGTACCGTCGGCCCCGGCTCGCTGGTCATGCGCGGTGACCGCGTCCCAGCCAATGCCACCTGGCAGGGCAACCCCATCGAACCGTGGGGATAACCTACGCAAACACCAAACCCCGGCTTTAGACCGACCACCACAAGGTCAATCTAAAGCCGGGGTTCTGTAAGCAAAAGACCCCTCCTCAGCCAAGCCGCTGAACGGTTGACCACCACGAGGAGGGGAATACTATACCGAGTATAATCGGACGTGCCGCCTCAATCAAAAATATTTTTAAAGAGCCCTTAAGTTGGTAGCCATGAGTAGTAAACGGATTAAAAAAGAGTGGTTATCAGAAAACAGGTTGGAGCCCTACTTAACAAAAACTGGTGGATCCACGGATAAGGCTTTTGAGCTTTACGAACTCGATCGCCACCTTAGTGCTTCCCTTTTTCACGAGATAGCCTTCATCGAAGTAGCATTACGTAACTCAGTTTCTGGATATCTCAGCACCGAATACGGAGATGATTGGTATTGCAAGCTCGAGATAGGGTTCGATAAACGGGTTCGAGACAATATCACAGAAGCATGGAATAGCCTGCCAAAAGACTTCACCAAGAATGCCGAACGAAGCAGAAGGCTGGGAGGAAGGGTCATTGCTGCTTCCATGTTTAGAACTTGGACAAATATCCTCGATAAAGGAGGCTCCACGGGCTTACCGGCCCCTTTCAACAATGCTGATCACGACAGAATTTGGTCCCGCCAAGCCTTAATTTCTGTCTTCCCAGGTGCGAATTCAGTAGCTCGGAAGAAAGATCCAGAATATTCCACTCACGGTCTGACCCGTAAGTGGGTTCATTCCAAAATCCTCGAGATAAAGAAAATTAGAAATAGGGTTGCGCATCACGAGTCTGTAGTCCTTCGCGGCATCCCTGTCACGGGCACAGATACTAGATTACGACCTAGAGAATGCCACGAGGCCTGCCACGATGTAGCAGCGATGTTGGACCGTGATTTAGCCTCTTACCTCACGGAAAACCTGCCCACAACAGCAATTCTCACCGAGTTGGACACCTTCTACGCAGGTCTAAATAATTCAAACAAATCATAAATGACCCACCTTCCCTAGGCCGCTAAAGCCTAAGTACCAACCCAACGGCAGGGAAAGCAGGTCATTGTGTGCCGGGCCTATTGAACCCGAGACACGCTATCTTCTACACGTGGCGGCCCAGCCAGTCCACCACCTTGTCGAGTGCTTGGTCAGCGGCTGGCTCGTTGAAGACCTCGTGCTTCTGGCCTTCCCAGTTGACGTATTCCACATCATCAGAGGTAATGGAGTTGTACCAGTCCTGGGAGAAGTACGGTGGAACGATGCCGTCCTTGGTGCCGTGCATGATAAGCGTCGGCGCGCTGAACAGGTCCGCGTTCACAGCATCGTAGGTTGCGATAGCACCCAGCTGCAGCGCGGTACCAGCGCTGGTCTTTTGCGCGATGAGCGGGCTCGTAGCGTACTCATCCTTCACGGCCTGGCTGGTGGAAATGCCCTCCGTGAACGGGTTGGACAGCATGATCTTCTTGGTGAACTCCGGCGACTGCGCACCAATGTAGGTGCGGTGGGGAATCAGGTTCTGCACGTAGTTAGCGTTGAAGCTGGTAATATCCGCCAACGGCAGGCGCTCGAACAGGGTGGGGTCGAGCTGCTTTTGCACCTCAGAGATCTCGTCCGGCGTGATGGTCTCGCCCGTTGCCTTCTTACCGGACAGGTTCAACGGTGCACCACCACCATTGGTGATGATGCCGTCCACCTTGCCAGGCTCACGAATGCCGTATGCCTGGACGGTCAGCGCGCCCATGGAGTGGCCCAGAAGGAAGGTCTTTACATCGGGGTGCTCACCCTTGGCCATGTCGACGACGCGGTCGAAGTCATTGAGGATGTACTGGAAGTTATCGATGTGTCCCAGCGGCGTGCTGCCGGAGGCAGACTTACCGTGTCCACGGTGGTCCAGGCGGTAAACGTTGAAGCCAGCGTCCAACAGGCGCTTGGCCACGTAGTCATAGCGGCCAGAGTGCTCAGAAACGCCGTGTGCCAAAACAACATTGCCACGTGGGTTTTCTACCAGCTGCTTGCGGTAGTAAATCTTCACGCCCTCGCCGTCGTGGCTATCGAAGTAGCCGTCTTCATCGGCGATCTGCTTATCAGAAACGGTGGAGCGACCGAGTACGTCGGTCTTATCTGCCGTTGCTTCTGCTACTGGCTGGCCGCCTTCTGCAAAGGCGGTAGCGGTGAGCGTTCCCGATACTGCGATGGGCGCCATGGATACAGCGGTTGCGGTAGCCAGAACGCACAGTTTCTTCCTCATCATGTACGTACTCCTTTTAGTGGTTTGCATCACACATATTGACAGGATGGCTTTTAGGTCACTTTGATAATAGTTTCCTGGCGGACGTAATTCAAATATTTTTTATTTATGGCTGTCCGCTTTTTAAGAAATAGCTGTGAGAATTATCAGGCACCCTCACGCTGCCGCCATAAAGAAGGCTGAGCCTCCTCAGCGGCCTTAGACATAGCAAAGCGGGAAGACCGATCTCTTCGATCTTCCCGCTCAACGGCGCTAGGGATTAACGCTACTAATCACCAATCTGGTCACGGCCGCGCTTGACGATGTTCCCGTCAGGCTCACCCACCACGTCATAATCTTTATTGGTGTATTCAAACTTGGACAAGACATACCGCATCGCATTGACGCGGGCGCGCTTCTTGTCATTGGATTTGATGGTGATCCACGGCGATTCCTCAGTATCCGTATAACGGAACTGCTCTTCCTTCGCGCGCGTGTAATCATCCCACTTATCCAGAGAAGCCAGGTCCATCGGTGAAAGCTTCCACTGACGCACCGGGTCAATCTGGCGGATAGCAAAGCGCGTGCGCTGTTCCTTCCGAGTAACGGAGAACCACAGCTTGGTCAGAGAAATACCCGATCCCAGGATCATGTTTTCTAGCATGGGCACCTCGCGCAGGAACTCCGCGTGCTGGGACTCGGTACAAAAGCCCATCACTCGTTCAACGCCGGAGCGATTGTACCACGAGCGGTCAAAGAAGACGATTTCGCCTGCAGCCGGGAAATGCTCGATATAGCGCTGGAAATACCAAGACGTGGACTCACGTGGGGATGGCTTTTCCAATGCAACGGTTCGCGCACCACGCGGATTCAAGTGCTCGTTGAAACGCTTGATGGTTCCACCCTTACCGGCAGCATCGCGGCCCTCAAATAAAATGATGTGACGCTGGCCAGTTTCCTTGGTCCAGTTCTGCCACTTCAATAGCTCAATTTGCAGTGCACGCTTAATGGACTCGTATTCATTGCGAGTCATACGCTCTTCATAAGGGTAATTCTCGCGCCACGTCTGCACCGGAGAGCCATCCGGCATGATCAACGACGGATCATCCTCATCCGCTCCATCAACGACGAAGCCGTCGGTTTTTGCAAGGTCAATCTCAGGAAGGTCGTCGTCTTTAATATCAGCCATGCACTTAGTGTAACCCGAATGTAGACTCTCAGCGCGGCAACTTTTCCCAGCTATAGCCACTAAATAAAGAAAAAGAAGTGTGAGATAATTTGGCTATTGTTCTTAGATGAAGTGCCCCGAGTTTTGTTCCTAGGCATTTGCCTTGTTTTCCATTATTGCCTGTGGCAAGTTCTGCTTCCACAATTCGGTTTCCACCTCGGCTGGGGTTCGGTATCCCAGGCTTTGGTGGAGCCTTGTCTCGTTCCACCATGACACCCACTCGAATGTCGCAATTTCTACCTCGACAACATCATTCCACCTGCGAGTATGGATGAGTTCACCTCTTGTGAGGGGCCGTTGACGTTTTCAGCCAGAGCATTGTCGTAGGAGTCGCCGACAGTTCCGGTAGAAGCAGTGATCCCGTGTTGGGCAAGTCGCTGGTTGTAGACAACGCTGACGTACTGCGAGCCGTGATCCGAATGGTGAATGAGACCTGTTGTTTCCCTCGCGCTCACAATCGCTTGATTGAGTGCTTGCAGCGGTAATGCCTGAAGTGCGCATCGAGTGCGATAATGCCCATCCGACGATCCGCCGGTGAGGTTACCCTCGTTTAGTGGACACCCTATTTGTGCGGATTTTGTGTCCGTAAGAGAGGATGTTCATTGTGAGTCAACAACGCCAGAAATACACGCCGGAGTACCGGCGTGAAGCCGCAAACCTAGTAATCGAGTCAGAACGCCCGATTGCTCATGTAGCGAAAGAAATTGGTGTCGCACCTGGCCTTTTAGTCCGGTGGGTGAAAAATGAGCGTCAACGCCTAAGGATCCTCTGATGGGCTAAGTGAGGCTGATCTTCGTGCTGAGAATGCTCGTCTGCGTCGTGAGCTGGCAGAAGCCAAGATGGATAACGAGTTTTTGCCTTAAAGCGACAGCCTTCTTCGCTTTGAGGCAACGCGATCAGAAAAGTTCGAATTAATGCAGCCAGAGCAAGGCGAATTTCAGTATCAAGCGCATGGCACGCCTTTTGAAGGTGTCTCGGTCTGGATACTACACATGGGCCCATATGCAGCAGCAACGCTTATTCGGTAATGATGATCGTGCGGCATTTTACGATGATGTTGATGTAAGATTCATCAGATTTGGACAGACTCCGATGAGGTCTATGGTGCCCCGCGGATCACCGCAGAACTAGGTGAGCGCTACCAGATCAGTGTGAATCGCAAGACTGTAGCCAAGCGGATGCGCATGATGGGCATTGAAGGGATGTCACCGCGGGCTTTTGTGCCCGTGACAACGATTCAAGCTAAGCGTAAGTCGAGTCTTCCGGACCTGGTCCGGCGCATGTTTGATACTGGTGAGCTTAACCGGGTGTGGATGTCGGATATTACCTACCTGCGCACCAGTGAAGGATGGTTGTACTTGCGCGTGGTCCGCGATGGCCATTCCCGCAGGGTATTGGGTTGGGCTATGGATAGCGTTCAAGATACATTTCTGGTCGAACGGGCCCTGCGGATGGCGTATACGTTGCGCGGTGACGTTCCTGATGGGCTGGTGTTTCACGCTGACCGCGGAACGCAATTTACCAGTGAGAAGCTTTGGGAGGTGTGCCGAAACCTGGGCATTGCTCAGTCCGTGGGGCGTACCGGGGTGTGTTTCGATAACGCGATGGCTGAGTCGTTCTGGTCGACGCTTAAGACCGAGTTCTACGACCGGAAGCGCTGGTCAACCCGTGATGCCGCACGCAAGGCCGTTGCCTACTGGATTGAAGTCGTCTACAACCGTCGGCGCCGACACTGAAGCCCTCGGGATGGTCAGCCCCGTCGACTTCGAGAACCATATTGGTTTAACCACCAGCAGAAAAGAAATAGCTGCCTAACCACTAGGTAGCTCTACTATGTGTCCACGATTTGCGGGCAACCCCACCGGCAGTAAACGTGAGGGTGTCCGTTTCTTTGTGTGCGGGGGCTTGGTTTACAAGTAGTCCGCGAATCGGTCGGGGAAAGGCCACGGCTAGTTGGTTGATGGCTTGTTTCCACCCGGTGGCTTTCGCTCCTTCAA